>JAGRJP010000046.1 GCA_020442665.1 Lysobacterales bacterium | reverse complement strand
CATAAATACCTCGTATTTCCAAATTTTTCGAAAATATCTCGGTGAGAGTTAAGGGGGAATAAAAAAAGAACAACGATATGCCGAGCGTTTTCAATAAAATTCCGTCATTTTGACCAACCCTCATACACCTCGTCATTTTGAGTGAACTAAGTGAATTGAGAAATCTTGTTTGAGATCTATGCGTATCTTCCATGATACTTACTCTCATCCCTGAGGGCTTGCGTGAAAATTCTTTCCAGAAGAATTTTTCTCCATGCGCTTCGCTTAGTCGATATGACAAGGGGGTGAGCGCTTCGCTTAGTCGAGATGACGGGGGAGTGTACACTTCGCTTAGTCGAGATGTCGAGTTTTTATTCCTTATTGTTAATTGCACATTGTTCATTGTTAATTGCTAAAACGGCGTCCCAATCCCCAATTCATCACAAAACTTTTGAATGTCCTTATTGATTTCATCCAGTTCTTTGTCCAATTGCTTTAACTCCATTGAAACGGCTTTTAAGTCCACCGGTTCTTCTTCCTCAAAGGTATCAACATAGCGTGGGATGTTGAGGTTGTAGTCGTTTTCGGCGATCTCTTCCAAGCTGGCGACATAACTGTATTTGTCTATGATTTTGCGGTTGCGGTAGGTGTCAATAATCAAATCGACATCGTCGTCACGCAGGACGTTTTGGTTGCCTTCTTTGATAAAGTGATCATCACCACTGGCATCGATAAACACCACTTTATCATCTGGCTGACGGTTCTTTTTCAGTACCAGAATACAAGTCGGTATGGAGGTGCCGTAAAAGATATTGGCAGGTAATCCAATAACTGCATCCAGTGCGTTCATTTCCTTAATCAGGTACTCACGAATCTCGCCTTCTGCCGCTCCGCGAAATAACACGCCATGCGGAAATACGGATGCCATGATGCCGTTGTCATCCAGCTGATACAGCATGTGGGTGAGAAAGGCGTAGTCAGCTTTGGTTTTCGGTGCCAGTCGTCCATAAGGGCTGAAACGGTCGTCGGAGTCGTTGAGCGGATTGGCGCTGCTTTTCCAATGAGCCGAGAATGGCGGATTGGCAACTACGGCTTCGAACTTTTGTTCGATGTGTTTAGGTTCTTCCAGTGTGTCGGCTTGCTGAATATCAAAATTACGGTAATGCACGCCGTGCAGTATCATGTTCATGCGTGCCAGATTGTAGGTGGTGCGGTTGAGCTCCTGACCGCAGAATTCTTCCACTTTTGCCTCGCGTGCCACCCGTAGTAATAACGAACCGGAACCGCAGGTCGGATCATAAACCGAACGCAAACGCTGTTTGCCGGTGGTGACCAGTTTGGCAAGAATTTTGGAAACCTTTTGTGGTGTATAAAACTCTCCGGCGGATTTGCCGGCTCCGGCTGCGAATTTAGCGATTAAATATTCGTAAGCATCACCCAGTACATCGGATTCGACGTCTTCCAGTTTGAAATCTATCTTGCTGAGGAAACCGAGAATTTCCACCACGATGTCGTTGCGGGCCGCGACGGTGCGACCGATTTTATTGGACTGCAAATCGAGGTCTTCGAATAAAGCGTTGAAATCCTCTTCGGATTCGGTGTTGCGGGTGCTGTTCTCGATGTGATTTAAAACCGCTTGCAAATCGTCCAGGATGTAGTTGGATTCACCCTCGACCCGGGACTGACCTTTGGCAACCAGAACCTGAAACAATTCCGCAGGAGCAAGAGAATAACCGAGTGTGAGAACTGATTCTTCTTCTATCACTTTGAGCGTGTCTGTATCGGTGATTTGGGTGTATTCGGTGATGTCTTCGCCTTTCAGCAGATCATTGGCGTAAAGATGTTGTTTCTCAGAAAGGTATTTGAAAAAGATGAAGCCAAGAATGTAATCCCGGTAATCATCGGCACTGATTTTGCCCCGCAGCAAATTGGCAATGCCCCAAAGCTGGGTTTCGAGGTTTTTTTTCTGGTCTTCGGTCATGGGTTACTTAACTTTTTGTCTTTCCAATAATATACCTTATTCCTCATTAATTTACAAAATGGTTTTTAGCTATGTTCGTTTTAAAATTTATTTGTTGGGTGATGATTTTCAGATATTTTTTTTAAATGAGCGTTACTATTATTGTTATTATTTCTAATTTTGCATTAGAATTAGCTGACATTTTTAAACCAATGACCATGAACAATTTTAAGTTATTTTCAATTCTTGTTTTATTCCCTTTTTATCTGCTTGCTGATGGAATCAAATCCGATGCTCCAATTAGTAAACCGTATAAAGACAAATTTATGTTTCTGATTAATTCAGATCCGCAGATGGGTGATCAATTTACTGAGAAATCAGGTCTGCAGGTTTTGAATGAGTTATTGGAAATGTTTGTTTATGAGACTAATTCACGAAAGTTAAAAGATAAACCCGATTTTGTGGTCTGGAATGGTGATTTGGTGTGGGATGCCTATCAAAATGCTTTTGATAATTTCCAAAGGATTGTTGCAAAAATGAAAATCCCTTCCGTTTTGGTTCATGGCAATCATGATGGGTATGACGATGATCCTAAGTTTCTTAATTTGCAAGAGAATATATCTGGTTATCGACAACTCAATTATTCTTTTGATTATGGAAAATGGCACTTTGTAGTGATTTCTGCTCAGGAAAAATATAATAAGGATGAACAAAAAAAAGAGTTGCTTGATTGGCTTGATGATGACTTAAGAAAGAACAAGGATAAACAGACGATGATGTTCATGCATTATCATATTTTGCCAACCGGACTCAGTCAAATGGAGTTTTATACCTATTTTCCGGTGAGTTTTAAAAATAAACTTTTGGACACCATTACAAAATATCAAAATGTCAAATATGTGTTTTCAGGTCATGTGCATATTGGTATCAAAGCTTCCATAAAAACTGCAAGAACTTACAAAGGAACAAATTTTATCTTGGCTCCAACACCGGTTTTTGCCAGACCATTTGGAGAAGAGTATCCCAAGTTTGATGAAAAAGGCAGCAGATATGACAAAATGGGATTTTATTCTGAAGTGCATGTGAATGGCGATGAAGTAGAAATTGTTGGTAGAAAAATCTACAAAACTCAGAAAGTGAAATATCCGAAAAAGTTTAAAAAATTTGACGAAAACGAAGATATCAGAGCTTTTGTCCCGGAAGGTCAACTGGAGTATAACGAGAAATTGTTAAATGGTGACTTCTCAGATGGTTTAAATCATTGGAAGTCGAGTTGGCGTTACCAAAAGGACAAGAAACCGGCATTTAACAATTATGTTGAAGACGGAAAAAGCATCCTGAATTATCAGGCACCTTATGGTTCCTGGACTACTGATGAGTATCTTGAAAACTACCAATCCGTTAAATATATTGAAAATCAATTGTTAAACATTCAGTTCACTGTTTCTGATAGTAAGCATAAGGGATCGGGTGGATATTTCAGAGTTTTTGCATATAGTAAAGCCGGTGATTTATTGGGAATATTGCTGATTCACTGGGGAACTCAGGAATACAAGGTGAGATTTATGCCACAGTCTTGGGCATATAATGCTTCCGGGGATAGATTAGGGCATCTATGGCTTGACCAAAAGCTAAAATTGAAAGAAATGCTCAGTTTTAAAATCAATCCGGATTTTAAAAAAGTAAATGAACTTGATATCAATCTGAGCAGTTTATTTAAGGAGTTTGGAAAATCTGTCAATGTTTCTGAGATAAATCATCTAACAATGGCTTATGGTGTTTGGGGAAGAGTGAATCAACGTGGGAAAAAATTTGCCAGATCATTGCATGTCAACAAGATTCAATTGAATCCAGTTGATGATAAATCAAACTTAATTCCTGCAAATGTCACTTTGAACAACGAACCGATGACAAAGGAAAAAGAATTAGATTTCAGTTATTTGTACAAGAGCGAAGAATTTAAAAAACGTACCGGTAAGCGTCAATAATAATAATTCCGCTCAATCATTTGGAACCATCTGATTCTATTTGTTAATCAACTGGTTTCATTAATGCTGTAACACTCAGTGATGTGAGATTGAGCTTGATATCGTTTTTTCTCATTTCTTTCGGTGCAATTTGTCCGATGATTGCATAAACTTTTTCTGGGTCTGCTTTAAAGTTGAACTGTATAGTCTGGCAATCTGTTTTCCCACTATGTTTGATGAATTTTGTAAATAATTCCGTCTTTTGTTTTATTTCCATTGGATATTTTTCGACAACTTTCCAGTTGATTCTGCCTTTGTGTTTCTCCAATTTGTAATTGATTGAAATTGACACATTGCCGGCACCAAAGTACACAAAATCCGTAAAACAGAAGTTGGCTCTATCGAGTTTTATTGGATTTTTATTGCTTTCATTGGTCCGAAAAGTAATATGATCATCCAGATAAAGCCTAGTGTTTTTGTTCAGTGAATAAAAAGGATCGAGGTTTCTTCGACTGCTGTATAAATTTTTAACATTATTCAATAAGCGTTTTTTTATAAATTCTGCTGATTGTTCCAGACCATTCACTTGAAAAGAGGAGGGTGTTGATTCTTCTGATGGTGATAATACAAAACAACAAGAAGTATAAGGGACACCTTCTATATCCAGAATTGCGGCCGAAGCTAACAATTTCTCCATATTTTTGCCACCGACAAGCGGCCTTACGAAGGCTCTGGGGACATTAAGTCTGTTTTCTTCACACCCGGCATCAAATATTGGCTGAGTGTTGAGACCTGATTCAATAAACAACTGCTTAAGATAATCAATATCAAACTTATAGTTTCCTTTGTTTGGTATGGTGCTATGGTTATACAGAAATTCGGTTGTCATTACGTAGACTCCATCTTTTTTGAGAACTCTTTTAACTTCTGTTAAATGCTTAATGAAATCTTCTTTGTGACCGATGTGTTCGACTGCACATGAGGAGTAACAAAAGTCGAGAGAATTTGACTCGATTTCGGATAAGTCTCTCATATCCATTTCTTGAGCTTTTAGATTGTCAAGTCTGGAATTTTTCGGTGCATTTCTTTTTAAAAAGTCAATTGGCTGCTCATTCGGATTCATTTTGGCGGTATCCCAGCCGGTATTCCATGAATACAAATCAGTCGCAAGAAATGATTTTACATAGGGTAAAACATGGTAAATTAATGGCTCTTTACCTGCTCCAAATGATGCTCCAACAGAATTACCATCCAATTTCCCTTGTTGGATTAAATTAATAAATATCGCTACAAACTCCCATTGTTTGCGATGATATGAGGCATTGCCGGTGAAAATATTTTCCAATACATATTTAAATTCCGGTTTTGACCAATCTTCAGCGGCACATGTTTTTTGCCAGTTATTTGTGATGTTGATATTTGAGTCTAATTGTTTAATTTCTGACATAATTATCCTTTTATTTCTTATAACCTTTTAAAATAATGTTCCCATGACGAGTATTTATTAATTTTTGTTTATCTATTTTATTGGAAACACCTACTTTAGCTAACAACTCAATGGATTCAAAGGAGCCATACAAATAGTCAACATATTTGTCAAAATCATAGCCTCTGCTTTTGACGAATCTTGGTGACCATTCCGCAATGATAGTGCAATCAGGGTTATTTTCTAAAATATGGGTTGCACCTTCTAGTATAAAAGGTTCTGATCCTTCCGTATCTATTTTAATGACTGATATTTTTTCATTGTTATTTTCCAGAATTTTATCGAGCTTTTGGAGTTTGACTACAGTTTTGTTATCGTTTAAATTTACTTTTTCATGCGTTACTAGACGTCCACCTCCGTGTTCAGCTGTATCCCATGTTAGTTCCAGCTCTCCATCTGAATTAAAAGCAGCAATGTTGATGGTTTCACATCGTTTTCCAAAAGAGTTAACTGATACAGAAGTCTGCATCATGTCATAAATGACAGGATTGGGCTCCAATGCGTAAACTTTGCCTTTAGGACCAACAATCTTGCATCCTAAGAGTGTGAAGTAACCAATGTTAGCTCCTACATCAACAAATACTTCATCAGAGTTAAGATGCTCATTTATTGCCCACGCGACTGCTTTTTCATAGACTCCATGGGAGATTATTTTTAAGTGCTGGTTGTTTCTGGTATCAATTAAAATTCGGCAACCATAATTAGTCACGGTCACGGCTCTGAAATTACCTAAATAGGCATAATTGACGACGTCTCTATTAAAGTTAAACATGTTTTCCATAGGATTTTGTTTGATGATGGTTGTTATGATAAATAATTAATTGCGGAGTGTATCGTACACTATTTTATTTTAAGTTGTGAATCTAATTATCATAATTGCATAATCAATTATAGGATTGAACATGAGGTTGTTCTTATAAAACAAATAAGAATCAGTTAAAATACGCTAAATTTCAAAAATAATAATTAGTTAATGAATTCTAAACCAAAACAGTATGAAATTAATTCTGTTGACATTGAAAATTGGTTTGCTCTCCCAATAGAAGAGAGAAATCGTCTCAATAATGAAATAATTGATGAAGTCATATTACCTTGGAGGGTGATGGTTCGACGTTCAAAAAAACATCCTTTGCCCGGACTTGCCGGATTTCATTTGATTTTCTTTCACATCCCCAAAACCGGTGGTACCACTTTAGATTATCTGACGGCTAAGAATTACCGCATAGATTATGTTTATCAGGTCAATGCTCCGGCATTCGATCAACATGTTGCCGGTGTCTATAAAAACAATCAGATGTTTAGAGTTTTGATGGGTCATTATGAGTTGAATGATTATTTCTACCAACTATTTGATAGACCTAAAATGGTACAATTTACCATGTTGCGTGAACCGGTTAGCCGAGTCATTTCTTATTATGACTACTTACGCACTTCGCCAAATCATCCGAAATATAATATCGCCAAGGATTTGAGTTTGGAGGAATTTGTAATCCATCCTGAAATTGATGAAATGCCTAATGGTCAATCTTATAGAATTCTTGGGCTTTTGCGAGAAAGCACATGGAAAAAATCTGATAAATCAGAGCAACAATTGATAGAAGAATCTCAATATCAACTTGAAAAAAGATTCACATTGTTTGGCTTGACGGAATTTTATGATCATTTCTTGTTGATGGCACAAAGAGGTTTGGGTTGGAAAGATATATTTTACAAGAGAATGAACTCTTCCAAAGTCAAAACAGATAAATCCACAGTTTCTGATGATACTATTCAATTGATTAAAAAACAGAACAGAGTTGATGTTGAATTGTATGATTTTGCTAAACAGTTGTTTATGAAGAGATTTGAGCAAATGGGTTTGACCGAAAAAATGGTTGAAATTTTTAGAGAAAATAACAAAAAATATACTGACTTATTGAACACACAAGTTCAGAGTACAATTGCCTAAAATGGACTTAATTTCCGTCAGAAAACAATTTTTGAATTATAGTAATTTATTTAAGCAAATGTTTAGTGATTACTATCAACAGGAAAAGTATAATTTTTGGCTTGTTCAATTTCTGATGGCGATATCCACCACCTCCGGAATATTTTGGATCAGCGGATTGATAGTTGGGTTAAGTAGCTATCAAAATATTATTGAAGAACTATCAATTAAACAACAATTGCTTTCATGGCTATTTAACCTTGATGTCTGGCAGTGGTTATTGATTCTAGTAATTAGTGGTTTGTTGTCAGCTTTCACATTTATCGCATCCATCAAAGTTGGGGTTAATTCCTCTCTCAAGTATCAAAAGTATTTAGCATTCCGTTGTTTAAATATAATTTCAGATAAAAACCATCAACATTGGATAAATACATTTCAAGGAATGCATCGTCAAAACTTGCAAAGAATTTTAAGGCAAGGAGTTCAATTGTCAGGTTTGGTTTTAAGAAGAGTCAGTCGTGCATTTATTTCGCTTTTGATTTTCTTTGCTGCAATTGTTTTTCTATGGATATTGGATTTTCAGTTATTGTTGTTGTTATTCCCATTGTCAATAATATATTTGATAGTTCTCTATTATATCAACCGACATGCATCACGAGTTTCTACTGAGATGAATCATTTACAGCCTGATTTTATCAATAAATTCAGACAACTAATTGAAAATTTATTGAATGACAAAATTCACTTGAGTGACGGTGATTTTGAAAATAAGTTTCATGATTCTCAATATATGAAAATGGCGAAATTAAAATACCAAAGGCGCCTTGTTGATATGCATGTGGTTTGGTTAAATTCTATTTTTTTGATTCTAGGTGTCACAGCTATTGTCATATATTTTGTATATCTAAACTCAGCGGAAAGAGTTGACTGGGGACATTTATTGTTTTTTTTAATCGCATTGAAATATGCGATTGACAGTTTGCAACAAGTTTCATCAGCATCAGTAGCCTTTAGTCGTTTCATGCCTGAAATATCACCGGTTTATGAATTATTGGATATAAATGAGAATGAAGATATACCTGTAAAAGAGATAAAAGAAAGAAACTCAGTTATTTATATTGACTCCAGATATTTTGAAGAATTTGAGCAAAGATATTTTTTCCAGTCATTGAAACTCTCAGGAGAGTTTGTTTCTATTGATGAAATTAAAAAAAAGGGTTTTCAAAACTGGTTTAAAAAACATGTGAACACAAATTCTCAAGTTGTGATTTATGAAAACAGACTTGAGAAATTAAAATCATTTTTGAATACAAATCGGGAAAAAATGTTAGATGGGTCATTTAGCTATTATAAATTCACTTTTGACAAAATTGGAATTCAGCCAATGAAACTCGATGAGTTGTTGAAGTATAAAAGGCAAAAAATGTTTGATGATATGATTGATGATATGGAGGATATTGGTTAATTTTTATGAAAAAAGAATTTGAAAACAGCTACAGATACCGTGTCTACTATGAACACACTGATGGCGGTGGCGTGGTTTATCACTCCAGATATTTGAACTTTTTTGAGCGTGCACGGACTGATTGGTTAAGGGAACGTGGAATTATCCAGTCTGTGTGGCAAAAAGAGCATAACTTGGTTTATGTTGTAACTAAGGCAGAAATTCAATATAAAAAACCCGCTCGTATGGATGATGCGTTAACAGTCAGTTGTGTAATGACAAAATTAAGAAGAGCCAGTGTGGAGTTTTATCAAGAAATGCATAATCAGGATGGAGTATTGCTTGCAACAGTGACGCTAACGGCAGCGTGTCTTTATGCAGATAGCTTTGCCATCAGAAGTATTCCACAACAATTAACAGAGGATTTAAGTCAGTGAATCAAGATTTTAATTTTATCGAACTTGTGATGAATGCCAGCTTACCGGTAAAAGGCGTGATGTTATTGCTGGTGATGGCCGTAGTAGCTTCCTGGTGGATTATTTTTGCCAAATGGATGAGTTTGAAACAAGCCAGTATTTCTGCAAAAAAGTTCGAAGAAACATTTTGGTCCGGTGTGGACTTGCATCGTTTGTATGAAAAGTTAAGCAAAGAAAAAGGCAAATCCTCAGGGATGGAGCAAATCTTCGAAGCCGGTTTTCGTGAATTTTTACGCACCAGAAAAATGTCGCAATCAGATG
>JAGRJP010000358.1 GCA_020442665.1 Lysobacterales bacterium | reverse complement strand
AACCAAAAGCTGGATGATAGTTTTTTGGCCGCTTTGGCAGATGGAGGCTTTCAGGTTGGTGAGCTCGCTAAATGTTATTTTCCTGGCGGGCATGATATTGAGACATTGGATCATCAGCTTGCTCTGGATCAAACCAACAAACTGTTAGAGCTTGATGAAGTTATCATCTATGAAGCTGCAATTGCAACTGACAATCTGTTTATTCGGGCTGATGTACTGGTAAAAAATGGCAATATTCTCTATTTGTATGAAGTTAAAGCTAAGTCTTATGATCCGGATAAAAATGGTGATTTCTATACTAAAGGCGGGAAAATCAAATCGAGCTGGGAACCCTATTTATTTGATGTCGCCTTTCAGAAATATGTTATCAATAAAGCACTGCCTCAGTACACCGTTTTGAGTCATCTTATTATGGCTGATAAATCAGCATTATGCCCAACAGATGGATTAAATCAGAAATTCAAATTTAAAAAGAATTCCTCCGGTAGAAAGTCTGTTGAAAAACCAAAAGAACTAACTGACAAAGATCTCAGCACTCCCATTTTATGTAAAGTCAATGTAGATGCTGAGTGCAACGTAATATATGAACAAACCCACGAATATGGAAATAACTTTTTCAGCTTCAAACAGTTAGTTGATTACTTTGCTGATAACTATTCATCTGATGCTAAAATTGAATCTCCGGTGTCGACCAAGTGTGCCGGTTGTGAATTTTATACTACACATAGCGATGAAGAAGACGGATTAAAAAGCGGGAAAAAGGAATGCTGGAAAAAGTACCTGGGTTGGAACGATTCGGATTTCAGCCAGCCCACTGTTTTGGATGTGTGGAATTTCAGAAGAAAATCCAGTTTGATACAAAATGGCTGCATCAGAATGTCGGATATTCATGAGGATGACATCAACCCACAACCTGATGGCAGGGCAGGGGTGTCTCCAAGTGAGAGACAGTGGCTTCAGGTCTCAAAGTATCAGAATCAGGATGATTCAATTTGGCTAGATTCTGCCAGTCTCAAAAGTGAAATGGATAGTTGGGTATATCCATTGCACTTTATTGACTTTGAAACATCCATGGTTGCTATACCCTTTAATAAAGGGCGCAGACCTTATGAAGGGATTGCCTTTCAGTTCTCACATCATGTAGTCCAACAGGATGGTAGCATCGAGCATTTCGGTGAATATTTGAATACTCAACCTGGCAAATTTCCAAATTATGACTTTGTAAGAGAGCTTAAAAAACAACTGTCACATGATGATGGAACAATTTTTCGTTATTCCAATCATGAGAATACTTATCTCAATATGATTTATCGGCAGATAAAAGATGATAATCTGACAGATAGTGAAGAATTGTGTGAGTTTATCAAATCCATCACGAGATCAGGGAATGATTACATCGAGTCATGGGAAGGGCCAAGGAATATGGTTGATTTGTGGGAACTGGTCAAACGATATTATTATAATCCGGTAACCAGAGGTTCCAACTCAATCAAACAGGTTTTACCTGCAATATTAAATAGCTCCAGCTTCCTTCAGGAAAAGTATTCAAAACCAATTTATGGAGCTTCAAATGGTATAAAAAGTCTTAACTTTAAAGATTGGCAATGGATTCAGATAAAAGATGGAAATATTACAGATCCATACAAACTCCTGCCAAAAATGTTTACAGATATCTCTGATAAAAATATGGAGATTCTCAGCGAAGGGAATGAGTTAAATGATGGCGGTGCCGCCTTAACGGCCTATGCCCGCATGCAATTTGAAGAAATGTCAGAATATGAACGCCAGGAAATACGCAAAGCCTTACTCAAATACTGTGAGCTGGATACCATGGCTATGGTGATGATTTATGAAGGTTGGAAAAATATGCTGGGATAAATCTGAAATTGTCAGGATTGATTGGAACTATTAATAATCTCATGAATTCTTCTTATAAATTCCATTTCACTATTTTTTATGTTTAGCATGCTTAGACTGTTTTTTTGTGTAGTATTGTTAAGAAAAGACAAATCTATT
>JAGRJP010000357.1 GCA_020442665.1 Lysobacterales bacterium | reverse complement strand
AAAAGCAAAGCATGAGTTTAATTTAGAACCTAAGAAAGGGACGATAGGTCGAACTCGTAACAGAGTTCATATTCAAGAAGGTATTCGAAGGCAAAAAGAAGCCGAGAAAAGACGGGATCAGATCAAAAAAGAAATCACACAACGCCAAGAAGAAATCAAAAAACTGAAAGAAAAAGATAGAGACCGATACCGTTAGCTTTTTATTAACTCCTATGCATTACTAATATAAGGATGAGTGCAGACTTTATGACCGAAGCAGAAATTGAAAAAAGCCTTGAAAAGAAGAAGGTGACTTTGCTTGATATGAATGAAAAACCACATGTCATTGAGGCTACTCGTCTGACATGGTACTGGTTTATGATTATTTCCACATCATATCCGTATGATCCCAAAGAAATCGTTTCTGAGGTTATTGATTGGCAGTTGGAAGATCATCCCTCTGAAAATCTAGGATATTTATTTGAAGCATACATTGCTAGTATTCTGAAAGAATCAGGAGACCAACTCTGTGATTTTATGGTTGAAGAATTTAGAAAAGTAGAAATGACCGACCATCTGCTTTATCAACAACCCGAAGCTTTTGCAAAAATTGTTAGATACAGTAATATTTAATCTTGTATCAATCTCCCTGTAGGGTTGCGGTTGATTATCGGAGCAGGAATACTCATCCGCTTGGTCAGTTCTTCATCCTGATAGGCAAAATGTTTTGTTGCTCTGATTGGTTTGTTTCCTGATGAAAGGATGATGACATCATTCGCATATTCTGAACCTGTAAGATCCGTCATGTCCGCAATATTGTGTTGAGAACCATCTACAATACTTTCCATTTTCCCAAGCTCTTCTGATAGTTTTTTTGCAGAACCATCATGGCCTGATGGGTTCATAAATGCTCGGACGGCACAAGACCCGATTAACCCGTTTCCACTTTTATAGTGAGAGACAACTTGTTCAATATATTGAATGACTAAGAATAATTTAATTTTATACTGTCTACCCACATCCAAAGCCTCTTCGATTTCAGACATATATTTCAATCTAGGGAATTCATCGAGCATAAAAAGAATTTCTTGAGATTCCTGAGTGGGTAATTCCTGAAATAGTGCCCGAAGGTGTTGAGCAATAAATACTCGTAAGACACTGGAGTAAGTATCAATTTCACCAACTTTAAGGCCTATATAAATGGTAGCAGGCTGTTTTCTTAAATCCAGAGGATGCCAGTCAGAGTCTCTGGTAGCTCTTTCCATTTTTGCTCCTTCCGAAACACTCAAAAAGGACTGAGCTTGTTGTCTAATTCCTTCAAGGGTATTTCTGGATTCTATTTCAGTGTTCATTAATGATTGAACACTGTTTTGCATGGCTCGAATAGGTGATTCAAGCATTTTATTTTTCATTTCGTTCCAATTCACTCCATAGCAGTAGGAAATGACATTGGCAAATTGTCTTTTTTCGGGTGTCTTATCCATACATTCCACTGCTATGGCAGCAGTGATTAAGTCCTGTGCCTTATTTTCCCAAAAAGGGTCTTTTGAGC
>JAGRJP010000045.1 GCA_020442665.1 Lysobacterales bacterium | reverse complement strand
ATTGGAAGCCTGCTTTTTTTTATGCTCATAACGCTTCCACGAAGAGTTCGGCTCTAACTCATCTTTCTCAATTATAGTTAGTGACTTCACTGCATCCGCTTTGCTTTTATTCAATTCAGGGTCTTTGTCAGTGTAGTGAACTTGACCGTTTTCATCAACATACTTATAAATCTGAGCAGAAACAAAAGTCGTTGATGAAAACATCAAAACCAACAAAAAGAGTTTAGTCATATAAACTTATCCGGAAAATAATAAACTTTCCCTTTTATACAATTTAATCGCAATAAGTGCAAGCACCAAGCCCACAAATAATGAACCAACAATAGCAGCAATGATTGAAATTGTCGAAACCGTCTCACCTCTCATGATTTGATTGATGATTAGATTCTGACTAAGAACCGGTGTTGCCATCATCCATAATTTTTCCTTAATCGGCATAAACATCAGTGCCATACTTGGAATCATTGGGATAAACATCAACAAGTTTACATAGGTTTGTGCCTCTTTAAACGACTTGCTGTAAGTCGCGACGATTGTCTGTAAAGACGCTGCCATCACCGTTAATGGAGCTAAAACCAATACCAAAATACTAACATTTTTTAAACCAAAATCAACAGTCATTCCCAAGTCAGCTAATGGCATAAAAGGCATCGCTACTTTAAATGCAGCGATTGTTGCAAACATAGTGATAATACCGAATGTGATGGTTGCGATGAGCTTTCCAATCAGTAAATTGGATCTTTTAATCGGATTTAACAACAATGGCTCCAGTGAATTTCTTTCCTTCTCACCTGCCATTGTATCAATTGCCAAGTACATACTTCCTAAAAACAACCCAATAATCAAGACATAAGGAAGAAACGTCATGACCATCGCACCTTTAGATTGAGCCGTTGAAACATCATGATCTTCAACCATGACTGCTCTTAACAACATCGGACTCACTCCGCGAAGTTGCAAACGAGTCATGCCAATATTGCTTGAATACTCGGCCAACAATGCTGTAATTCGACTCTGGGTGACATTGGTTGCACCTTTTGCCGTTTTGTCATAATACAATTCCACTTTTGCTGGAACACCTTTTTCAAATTGTTCGGCAAATGTATCAGGAATAACCAAAACAGCTTCTTCATCTTTATCAATAATCGCTTGTCTGGCATCTCCGTTAAACTCTTTAATTTCGGCGCCTTTGCTTTTAAAGAATTTAACCAAGCTCGTTGCATTCGCAGTTCCTTGAACTGAAACTTTCAATTGAGCTTCAGCTTTATCTTTTTGCATATTGGTTATGAAATTCATCAAAACAACAAACAGAACCGGCATAAATACCGCACCCATGAATATCGAAGACATCACGGTTTTACGATCGCGTAAGTTATCCTTTATTTCTTTTTTTGCAACTGTAAAAATTTGATTACTCATGGCCTTCTCCATTTGTAACGATATGAACGAAAGCATCTTCAAGACTATTCATATTTGTTTGCTCCATGAGTTGTTTTTCGGTGCCTGATGCACAAACCCTGCCATCGTTAACAATCAAAATTTCATCACTAACAGCAGCAACCTCTTGCATCACATGAGATGAGAACAATATGCATTTTCCGCGAGCTTTTTCTTTCCGTAAAAAGGAGCGAACACCACGAGTACTCATGACATCCAAACCGTTGGTCGGTTCATCGAGAATAATATTTTGCGGGTCATGGACTAATGCTCGTGCAATAGCAACCTTGACTCTTTGACCTTGGGAAAAACCATCGGTTTTACGGTCAATAAAGTCCTGCATTCGTAAATCCTCCACCAAACTTTCGATTCGTGAATTGATTTGAGATTCTGACATTCCATGTAATCTTCCGAAGTATTGAATATTTTCTCTTGCAGTTAAGCGTAAATAAAGACCTCTGGAATCAGGTAAAACACCCAACAGTTTTCTCGCTTTCTCAGGTTCTTTCTGAGGATTGATTCCATCAATCATCACTTCGCCCGATTCGGGAGTAATTAGTGAATAAATCATTCGTAAACTGGTTGTTTTTCCGGCTCCGTTCGCTCCCAATAATGCTGTCACTTGGTTATCGGGTGCAACAAAACTCACCTCTTTCACAGCTTTGACTTTACCAAAACTTTTACTTAATGCTTTTACTTCTATCATTGTTTTGGCCCCATCATGTTAATAAAGAACGGTTCGTAATCGAAGTCACTCATACATTTGGTATCCAGTTCATCTTCCGGATTATTTATAAATTGAGTGATGATATCAGGCATACAGCCTTTTGGGAAAACATTATGTCCCTGACCTTTTGCTACCAAATGCTGTGAGTTGGATAGTGTTTGCATCGCCAACTCAGCAAATTCAGGAGGGGTAACCGGATCGAGTTCCCCTGATAGCAATAAAACCGGCAAGTCTGAAACGACAGGCTCTTTAAAATCCGCATCAACCGTGCTATGAGGCCAAACTTCACAGTTTCGCTTAATCTGGTCAATGGAGTCTTCTCCAAATAAATTATGGGATTCCACATTATACTCATCATAAAACGGCGCATCCTCTGCACAAATGATTGAAATCTCAACATTGCTCATATTCTCTGATAAAAGGCTTCCAATCAAATTCCCTTGTGATGCTATCGTTTCCAGTTGTCCATGATTTGCCTTGGCAATAATTAGCGGCAACAATCGCATTGAATCGGGTGTATAAGCAAACATCCTGATTGCTATCGCCACCATTTGTTTATTCACGGTAATTTCATCATATTCCCCGGTCATAAAATTCTGCAAGCGAATTTTTGGTTGATTTTCTTCAATATCGTCTAGAACTTGCCACATTTGCTGTTCCACATCACCAAAGGCTTCATTGCAAGTCGGTTGATTTTTACAAAGTTCGAACTGCTTTCTTAATGCATTGACAAGATTTTTTTCATGGCTTTGTGGCATGGCTTCTTGTTGTGGCATGACTCCATCAAGAATCACTGAACGAATCGATTCCGGAAACATTTTCATGTAAGTTAGTGCTTTTCGAGTTCCATAGGAGATGCCTAACAAATTCCATTTCTCGATAGCTAATGCTTTGCGTACCTCTTCCAAATCTTTGATAGACTCAGGAGTTGTATAAAAACGAGTATCAGCATCCAGTTTATTGGCACAGTTTTGTAATTCCTGAGGAATGAGATTAGGGTTTTCATTCAAATGTTTTTGAGTCTCTTCATCAAATTCGCATTTCAACGGATTGGAGCGACCTGTCCCTCTTTGATCCACCAAAACCACATCACGATCTTTTAAAATCTTTCTAAATGCAGGATACATTTGTGGAAAGCTCTCAACTGCTGATTGCCCCGGGCCTCCTGCCAACATTATCACCGGATCAAGTTGCTTATTCTTTGAAACTGTACGAACAATTGCCACATTTAAGTCAATCATTCGTGATGGATTGGAGCGATTTTCAGCAACAGTAACTTTGCCGCATTCCGCCTTAACTTTTGCAGTATATTCGGTACCAATTCTGCATTCTTCCAGTTCAATCGCTTGGAGTGACTGTACTGAAAACAAAGTGATACCAACTAATAAAGTTTTTATCTTCATATTTTATTACTTAAGGAAATTAGAATTATTATCCTTTATTCTAACAGAAGTTGAAGTGCCAATAGTCATAAATACCTCTTTTGTATTTACAAATAAAAAAGGGTGACCGAAGTCACCCTTTTATCCATTTAACTTTGAGGTTAAATTAGAACTCGATGCGAACACCCATTTGTGCTTGCCATTGAGATTTAGAACGATTTTCATCTAAGTTATCGAGAACCGCTTCATCACCTGTGAAGTCAAGAATAGGAAGACCATCAGCAGTCCAACCATCAAGTTCAGCAATGCTCACACCTCTGTAATAACCAGTGTAAACATGTCCCCAATCTTTATTCAACAAGTTACCCAAGTTTTGGATTGTAAAGAACACAGAAGCTCTGAACATACCCATTTGAGGAAGTTCTTGTCTCACTTTCAAGTCCCACAAATTGATTCTTGGTGCTTTGAAAGAATTTCTTGCAGGAGCTTGACCTCTGTATTGATCCAAACCTGAGTTCGCCAAAAATGCTTCAAAGGATGCTTGCTCTGAAGGATCAGACATCACATAAGCTCCTTCCATTGGAACATAGAACAAGTCAGTGTAAGTACCGTCACCATTGATATCATTGTAGTATGTATATGAGAACGGCTCTCCATCAGTTGAAGTCCAGAACAAGTTAATGCTTGTTTCTGTGTCACCGAAGAAGTTATTGTTGTAACCAACTTGCATTGTGAATGCATTCTCAATTTCATACGCAGAAACACCTAACTCTTGAGCGTTTGCATTAAATGCCGGACGATACGCCCAACCTGAAACCGCTTGTGATGAACCCAATGGAGTTACTTCAGAAGTGCTGGTATGAGTGTATGAAGCTTTAACAAATAAATGCTCAGTTTTCTTCTCTAAACTAACTGTCGCACGTTTTGTATCACCACGACCTGAGTTAGATAACAACATAATGTCATTGAAGTCTCTATCACGATTTGTTCTGTAACCTGACAATGTCATATAGTCATCATAATAGTTCAAACGACCATCAGGAAGAGTTCCGTTTGGAGCTCCTAAGTTCAAGTTTTCATAGAACAGACCATTTCTTTGTTTAGCATATTCATATTCAACAGTTGCTTGCAAACCATACCAAGGTAATTCAGCATCTAAAGCCAAGTTAGCTTTCAACACTGTAGGCATTTTGAAACCTGGCTCAATCAAGTCGATTGCCAAAGATGGAGTTCCACCGGAAACAACTTGGTCATAACCACCAGGAATATAAGGGCCATCATAGTTACGGAAACGGTAATCGTTTACATTTCCACCAGGATTGGTGAATGGATTAGATAACCAAACATTTGGTGAACCACCTGAGAAGATACCAACACCACCACGCAATTGCATGCTGTATTCGTCACTCATGTCATAGTTAAAACCAACTCTTGGTTGTAATACACCTGTATCAGGTACATTATCATTTCTCATGCCATAAGCATCAAAGAAAGTTTGGTTGAACAATGGTTTATCATCAGTTGATGGTTTATCCCAACGCAAACCATATTGTAATGTCAACTTGTCATTAACCAACCAAGTATCTTGAATGAACAGAGCAGTATTTTGCCATGCCCAATCAGCAGCTGGGAAAGGATCATTCGGATCCACACCAATTCTGTAGCGATATTCAGCTACATTTCCATTGATGAAATCATCTAGGTTATTAAACAGGTAATAACCCAAAGATCTTGCATGGAATACATTGTAAATATCTCTGTCTTGGATTTCGATACCACCTTTGATTGTATGATCACCTACGAAATAGTTACCTTCCAGATAGAAGTTATCAGTCGTTGTAGCTAAAGAGTTAGCGTGTCTGTAAATTTCACGACCAAAAATAACTCTATCTCTACCATCATCACCTAAACCTCTGATTTCAACATTTGCTAAATCAGATAATGGGCCATTGACACCAATTGGATTTTTGTCAAATTGAGCAGTCGAAATTCTTAACTCTGTATTGAAATTCTCATTCCAATCACTGTACAAGTTCAATGCATAAGTATCGTTTTTGTAGTTGTTTACATACCAGTATGAATCAAAACCGAAACTAGTACTACCCATTCCGTTAACGCTTGGGCTGTTATCTTCATTGGTATTGTATGTGAAAGCTAAACGATGATCTTCATTTACTTGCCAGTCCAATTTAACCAATAAGTTTTCTTTTGTATCGTCTAATTTACTTGGTATTTGAGTAGAACCAACATTAATTCCATAAACAGAACTAGCCACATCAGCAACCTCTTGGACGACAGCTGCATCAACACCAGATCCGAAAGGAACAGTTGTTCTCGAAGTATCTTCATAACCGATAAAGAAGAACAATTTGTCTTTGATGATTGGTCCGCCAAATGTCGCACTCAATTGAGTGTTTTCAAAATCCGACAAATCGCGAGTCCAGTCTTGATCACCAAATTGATAGTTCAAAGAACCTGTGAAATCATTGGTACCGCTTTTAGTTACCGCATTGATGCTGGCACCTGTAAAGTTTGACAAAGTCACATCATAAGGTGAAAAGCGAACATTCAATTGCTCAACAGTATCAATATTGAATGGTTGTCCGATACCTGCGAAACCACCTGCTTCCAAACCGAATGGGTCATTAGCAGAAACACCATCGATAGTGAAGTTATTAAAACGATTATTAACACCTGAAACAGAAATAGCATCACCGTTATTCAAAATGTTAACTCTTGAATCTAATCTCAAAAAGTCAGTAACGCTTCTTGAAATAGTTGGAGCATTTTCAAGAGTTTCAGAACCGATTGAAGTTCCAGAACCCATTGTGTCCGCACTGAAAATTGTTTGAGCCGCTGTACCAAATACAACCACTTCTTCAACATTTTGACCGTCTGCAGCCAGAGTCACATTCACATCTTTGGTTTCACCCAATACGATGTAAACATCTTCCTGCTTACCACTGTTATAACCATCACTGCTGATTGATACAGTGTATGGACCACCCACACGCAAACCACGCGCTTGGTAGTTACCACTTGCATTGGTTGTCAAAGTTTTAGTTGCGCCTGTTGACTCATGTTTGACTGTAACAGTCGCACCTGAGATAGCATTTCCGCTGGAATCAGTCACAGTACCGCGAATCGCAGAAGCTGTGTCCTGAGCAAAAGAAACGCTAACAGCCAACATGCTCACTAACAGTGAAGCAACCAGCCAGTTAAATCGCTTAATATTTTTCATTTCTAAAGCACCTTTAAGTTAAGTTATTTATCAAATTATCATCCTGTAAGTTCTCACCCACAGAAACAACCGTCGTATTTTCGCATACAGTCGGGCAGTCTAAAAGTATTTTGTTAAGATTTCGTTACATTCATGGCGAAATACCCCTTACGGTTGCTAATTTGCTCGAATTATTTTATTGATGAATAACATTTGTCAATATGAAAAGTCTCTATACTCTGCTACAATTTCTGGCTTTAAACATAATTAGAAATAGCCCAAAATGAAATATTTATCAATTCTTCTTATCATAATCAGCGGAACGCTTTCCGCTGCCACTTTAAAATCCGGGCCGATGCTTGGTCACACTGCTTTGAGAGGTGCAAATATTTGGATAGAGACCAATGAGCCGACAGTTGTAAAAATCAAATACTGGCAAAAAGATGATACAAAAAACTCATACGTTGTTTCAGCAAAAACATCCAAAGAAACTTACAATATGCATACATTTAAACTGGATAATTTGGAACCCGGATTGAGTTATGATTATCAAATTATCGTCGATGGAAAGGCTTTTCCGGAAAAAAAAGAAACTTACAGTTTTACAACTCAACAATTATGGATGTGGAGAACTGATCCGCCTGCATTTTCCGTACTGACCGGTTCTTGTAATTTTGAAAATGAAGAAGCTCATGACCGCGCAGGAACACCTTATGGCGGAGGCTATGAAATTTTTGATGCCATCGCCAAACAAGATGCTGAAATGATGTTGTGGCTCGGTGACAATTGGTATTATCGCGAAGTTGATTTTGATGCGGAGCAAAATTTAATTTATCGTGCCAGCAAAGATCACGGGCGAGATTTTCTACAACCGATTTATCAGAAATTCTCCAACTATGCGATTTGGGATGATCATGACTTTGGACCTGACAATAGTGGTAGCTACTTCATTTTTAAAGAAAAAGCATTGGATATTTTCAAAAACATTTGGGCAAATCCCAGCTATGGCATGCCGGAAGCAGATGGAATCTTCACAAAAGTCCGATATAACGATGTGGATTTTTTCCTCATGGACGGAAGATATCACAAAAGCAATGAGAATTTTCCGGATGGACCTGAAAAACAAATGTTTGGACCGGAACAGATACTATGGTTAAAAAACCAGCTTGTTGCGTCCAGACAACCTTTTAAAGTCATTGTTGGTGGGAGTCAAATGCTTAACGATTATCATCGTTGGGAAGGCTGGGATAAATATCGTTATGAACGTGATAGTTTTTTAAAATGGCTTGACGAAACCAAAATTGAAGGTGTTATTTTCCTCAGTGGCGATAAACATCATACAGAACTTCTTAAAATTCCTCGTGAGAATGCTTACCCTCTATACGAACTAACTTGCTCTCCATTTACAGCCGGAACTCATGAAAAATACATTGATTCAGAAAGAGAAAAGCCAATCTTAGTTCAGGATACGCTCGTCGGACAGAAAAACTTTTGCAAGCTCAGTTTTGATGGTCCTCGCAAAGATAGGAACATCACCATTGAGTCTTTCGATGCCGATGGCAAAACGCTTTGGAGCAAAAAATTCAAACAAAGTGTTTTAACATACTCACAGCATGGAAATTAAACCGACGCGAAATTTAAAAAACGACCTGAACAGTATCCGCTACCTCAATCTGTTCAGGTTGCTGTTGGGTGTTTTTTTTCTGTTTGTTTATTTCAAAAAAGCGGATGATATAGTCGGATTATCATATATTCAAAAAAACACCTTAACACAATTTCTCGTTGGTTTTTTCTTTATTTATTCCGTACTGGTTTGGGTCGCATCATCGTATTTTAAGAGAAAAAACATACTCATAGGCTTGATTGCTCTGGCGATTGATTTGCCTGTGATTATTTTATTGGCTCTACTATTCGATGGAATTCATGCCGGCTGGGCAATATTACCTGTTATTACCATTGGCTCATTTGCGATGCTCAGTCGCAGACCTTATGCTATTTTGGCAATGCCTATTGCTGCCTCAATTTTATTGTGGTCTTTATCTAAATTGCTTCTTTCAGATGCACAAAGCTTTCCGTCATCTTCGATTCTTCTTTATTCGCTGATCTATTTTGCCATAGCTCTCGTAGGAATCAGACAATCTCAGAATTATCACCAAACTTTACTCATCACACAAAGCCAAAAAAAGAAAATCATTGATTTATCACTGTTGAGCAAACAGGTTATCGACCAATTGCACTATGGAGTTATTGCTTTTGACAAGGATTACCAAGTTATTCTGATTAATAACAAAGCTCATGAAATCACCAAAATTTCACGAAAAAGTCTTTTACCGACTTATCTTATAAAAAAGATTATTGCGGCTCGTGATACTCAGTCCAGAAATATAGTCATTCGTGGAGAAGACATTATTTATCATGTCGAAAGAGCTGTAGGGCAATCGGATTTGAGTTTACTTTTTCTAGAGACACAACGACAAATCAATGAAAAATCCCAACAAAGCAATCTGGCAACGATTGGACAATTATCAGCAACTGTCGCCCATGAGTTACGAAATCCGATGGCTTCGATTTACTCAGCGGCTCAACTATTACAAGAGTCTGAAAATCTCGACGAGAGCGATAAAAGTTTAACTGCAATCATCAGTAAACACATTGAACGCTCCAATCAGATTATTGAAGACATCTTATTAATGTCCAAGCCCCACATTCCGCAAACTTCCAAAATTGTTTTATTTGATTTTTTAAATAAATTCAAGCAAGACTTCATCAACAAAGAACAAAAAGATAGTGTTTTCGGTATCACAATCGAACCAATCGACAAAAAGCTATCAGTTCATTTTGATAGTAATCATCTCAATCAGATTCTATGGAATCTCACAAATAATGCTATTAAGCACGGAAGCGATGGAAATGTAACCATAACTATTAGCAATTTAGCTGATTATGTTTTAATCGATGTAAAAAATAACGGCGACAAACTGGAACCTATTGTTGAAGAATCTTTGTTTATTCCTTTCTTCACAACACATACTCAAGGGACAGGATTAGGACTCTATATTTGTCGAGAAATGTGCAAATCAAACAATGCCAAGCTAGAATATCTCAGACTTGAATTCCAGCATGTTTTCAGACTGCATATAAGCAAATAAAGTTACTTTTGCGTGATTTTTGCAGTAAAAATCCTGTCTTCGTGCAAGATATGAACAAACAACCAATCATGCAACAAGGTGAAAACCTCATCTATCAAAGAGCCGTCTTGTTCAAAATCATCTTTCAACTTAAAAATATTATTGATAAATTTTTCATGAGCTTCAGCATGAATGTCTTTTTCTCTAATACTTTGTTTTTCAAGCAATTCTTCTTCGTAAGTAAAATGCGCTATGGTGTGGTCAATTATCTTGTTAAACGCTTCAATCAAATCTTGTTTTTGAACACCGGACTTATTTGATAAATCATAAAATTAATTGATTAACTCCACAATATCTTTATGTTGCTCATCAATCTCTTTAATACCTGTACTCAGCACATCTTTCCATGTTATAAATGACATTTTTATTTTTAGTATTTTTAAGATGTGGAGTCATTTTACTTGAATATATTTAAAGCAACAAAGTTAGCCCAATGATTTCCAAAGATAGAAGTTGAAATAGGACTTCCATCCTTCAAATGGTCTAAATATTTCGTCAATTGTGACAATATTTGGCTTTTTTTCAGTGCTAAAATACTTATGCAATGCCGCACTTAAGCCAGTATCCCCATACGCGATGCAATTCATATTTCTTAAGCATTTCATCGCTGCGTAATTGGATGTCCATTGACCAATTCCTTTTATAGTTTGCATTTGTAAAAGTTGTTGTTCTGAGCTCTGATTCAGTAGCTTTTGCTTATCTAAAGCTCCGGAAACAAATGCTTCGGAAATGTTTTTGAGATAAGATATTTTTTGTTTAGAAAGCTGCATTTCAGCCAGCATGGAACTATCAGCTGAGATAATTTTTTCAGGCTCAGGAAAACAATAGTAGGTGTTTTGGTCGTGATTAACACAATCTCCAAGTGAATGAACCAATCGTGTTTTGATTTTATGTGCAAAGGTCAAATTGATTTGCTGACCAATCACACACCAACAAAGAACTTCAAATAAATCCACAATCCCCATCAATCTCAAACCATGATACTCTTGAGAAAAATGTCTTGTTTCCGGTGTCTTTTCCAATAACCGGTAGAACTCTGATAAATCACGTTCTAAATCAAACCATTGAGTAACATAGCTAGTTAATTCCTCGTCATCAGAAACAGATAAACAATCTTTGAAAACCTTAACCACAAGTGAATCACTATAATCTGATACTTCAATCATAGCTGGCCCGGATTTTAAACGAATCAAACGAGTGATTTTATTGTCATTAACTTGATACAAGCACTCTTTGAAACCTCTATCAAGAAAATCATAGCACGCTTGAAAACTGAAAATTTCAGGCTTGGGGATTAAAATTTCAATATGAGAACTAATGAGTCTGCACCCAACTTAAAAAAGCATCGACAAACCTCTGTGGAGCACTTTCATCCAGATTAAAATATAGTGACGGTTCAATTAATTCAATCTCCATTATTTTGTAAGTTCCTTGAAAATCGACCAAGTCCACTCTAGCGTAAAGCACTTCTTCAGGAATGGTTTGTAAAGCTTTCTGACCGGCTGTCAGCAATTCTTTACAAGGTTGAATACTTTGTAAAATTCCACCATGTTCTTCCTGAACTCTGAAATCACCTTGTTTCGGCGTTTTGAGAATGCAATGGCTGTATTCGCCGGCAAAGTAAAAAAGCGAATATTCCCCATCTTCAATAATTGCCGGAACAAACGGTTGTACCATCAATTGACGATTCTTTAAACTCTCATTGAGCAGGTCTTTATACGTTAAGTAATTATCTTTCTTCAGCCAAAATGTATTGTCTGAATTAGCACTGATTGTTGGTTTAATAATAATTTGATTGGTTTGAAACTTTTCAAAATATTCAGGAATTTTTTCAAACTGAAATTTTTCAAGCCAGATTGTCGGGATAATTTCAGCACCTTTACCTTCTACTTCTCTCAGGTAATTTTTATTGATATTCCATTTTGCAATTGCATAAGAGTTATATAAAGGAACGCCTGATTGTTCAATATTCTTCAGGACTTGCATAAATTCATCTGCACGCTCCTGATAATCCCAAGTCGAACGAATAACCACAACTTCATAATCCGCCCAATTAACATTTTCCTGAGTCCATGGAATATGAAAAGTCTGCCAACCGGACTTTGAAAATGGCTCATCTAACAATTTGTCATAAATCACAAAATCATCAGGTGCATTCATTGTCAGGATAACGATTTTTCTCATGATTCTTTTAATCTCCAAATAATGGTCAGTAAAATACCCGCAATTACAACCAGCATTATCTGCAAACCGATTCTTTGATACAAAACAGCAATTGATGCCGCAAAGGTAATCGCTATGACCCATGTCGCTTTTTTCTTGGAGGATCGTGAAATGGTTTTGGTTTCTTCCCATTGACGAAGTCCGGGACCGAACCATTTATTTTCCAGTAACATTTTATGAAATCGGGGCGAACATTTGG
>JAGRJP010000356.1 GCA_020442665.1 Lysobacterales bacterium | reverse complement strand
CGCAACAACATCTGGCAGCGCAAAAATAGCTGGTTCGCCAGCGACGTGCTGCCGGTGTTGCGAGAAAAAGTTGGGCGCGTATTGGGTAAGTAAATTCAGTAAAGGATGAGAACAATACGGCATGAATGACTTGACATTTTTTTGAGAGATTGCTAATAATACCACTTATTGGTAATCTTTGCGGCTTGCGGCGCTGAATGAGCCAGTAAGGTCATTGTTGTTTCCAGATATATTTCATTTACAAGGAAAATATTTCATTTAGATTGAGAAAGAAATTCCGCGCGTTGACGCAAAACAGGTTTACAATGCATTTTAATGCTTTCAAGCGATGAACATTTAAATAGGGGAAAAAGAAAGTGGCAAAGAAAAAAATATTCATTAGCTACAGTCACAAAGACAAGGAATGGCTTGATAAACTCAAATTGTACTTTTCGCCATTGGAAGCAAGCTATGAAATCTGGTCTGATGAGCAAATAGAACCGGGTGGTAGGTGGAGGGATGAAATAAAGAAAGCGATTGAAAATGCAGATGTGGCTATCCTTCTCGTGACTCCTGAGTTTCTAGCATCGGAATTCATTATGAAAAACGAACTACCGCCTTTGTTGAGGAAGGAGTCCGACAGGAGAGGAATTAATATAATCCCTCTTATTATCAAATCAAGCGCTTTTGAGCTTGTGGCGAATATCAGTCAATTCCAAGCTTTCAATGGTCCGGATAAACCATTTTCTGATTTGCAAGATCAAGAGCAGGGCAAAAAATTTGTCGAATTAGCAATAAAGCTTAACGATCTATTAAAAAAGACTGTTCAAATTGCAGATGATGAGATTGTTGAAGATCCTTCTCCGCAAATAGAAGATGTCGTTCGCGAAACTGTTCAGGAGGAAAATTTAATCCTTCCACAAAATTTATCAGATCGACAATGCCTTGTCTTTGATATTGATGGAACAGTACTGAATAAAGGAGAAAAGTTATCTGATAGAAACCATGAGCAAACGTTAGATTTGTTTGAGTTTTTTGTAAAGCGCGGATTTCATATCGTATTTATTACAGGGAATGATTATGAGTTGCAGAAAGAGCGCGTTTTAAAGCCAATAATTGCAAGAAGCATCGCATCATCAGTAACCTGCTTTGCTGATGGTGGTTCAAGACTTTTTGAGTTTGATGAGAACGAAGGAGAAAATGGAGAATATGTTGTATCTGCTGAATACTCGAACAATAATTTAATTACAAAATCTCAACGAGCGGCAATCACAAATGAGTTCAAAATTGCCTTAGAAAAGTTTGTGGAGTATGATGAGAATAAAGAGTTAAGCATTCCCGATGTATTTGAAATTGAACGAGAATATCATTCGAATGGCAAACTAAAATATGTTGAATTAATGATCAGACCTTTGAAAACCGAGTATTTTGAAAATAATTTTGGTTTATTGGCTCAAGAAATTGAAAAAATCGCTGCTGAAGCCGACATGCAATCTGTTTGCCAAGTTATGGATAAATATCGCTCCCCAAATTCACTCATCTTTCGAATGAATGGTCCACTCGCAGGGGATGAATCGAATACAATTCGCAACCAGTTGGTCAGCCGATTTGCTTTTTGGAAGCAATTTAAAAATATTGCAGCCCCTGAGATTGAAGAAAGGGGAACAAAAGGAG
>JAGRJP010000355.1 GCA_020442665.1 Lysobacterales bacterium | reverse complement strand
TCTTTATAAAAGAGGTAAAAATGAAACTAAAAGAATACATACAAAGCAAAGGACTGACAAACCAACAGTTTGCTGAACAAATAGGCGAAAAGCATCCGCACAACATCTCACGCAGAATAAGGCGTGGCGATATTGTTTATAACGGGAGTATATACACAAAGAATATTGATTTACCAGAGAGCTTGAAAGATGAAACGCTATCATGACATTAAAAGGCTGAGTAATGCTGTTCTTGTGTTTGCCAATCGTGAAAGACTGTCAGGTAACGAGTCCAAAGCATTGCTAGATTTGATTGATATTCAGAAAGAAATAATCAGCGAGAACGTTCTGATAATTGAAGATAAAGAAGAGATGAAAAATGAGACATGAAGTAAAAACAGTTGAAGATTTAGATTTCTGTTGTGTGATTATGGTATGTATTGTTAATTCCAGTGTGGTTGCCATTGTATATAATTTTCGGAGGTAAAAATGAAAGATAAAACAGACGATTTAATATTATTATTTGCTTGTATAGCGGTGTTGTGTGCAATGGTGTTTTTATGATTAAATTAGATAACAGATTTTATATTGAAAAAGACAAATATAATTGGATATTGGTTTAGTTTGTTAATGGAGTTAGCAAAAAGACAAAAGAGGCTACAGTAACAGAAAAGAAAACATATTACGGAAAGTTATCACAATGCCTAGAATCAGCATTAAACAAAGGATTAAAGAAAAGCAAATCCATAAATGAAATATTACAAGGTTTAAATAAATTTTCAGAAATTGCTAGAAGTTTAAAATGAGCAAGTACAGACAAGCGGCAAAAATTGATAAAAATCAGAACGATATTGTCAGCGATAATGTTTTGCTTAATGAGAGCAGTCCTGAACAAGAAAAGGTAACGGTATGATCCACCTCCCACTAAAACCACTAAGCACCAATGCCTTGTACAACGGACAGCGGACAAAATCCAAGCTACATGCTAAGTATAAGCGAGATTTAGCCATGCTTTTACCAAGTAGTACGGAAATCCCGAACAACTGCGAATTGCTTGCGGTTTATGAGTTTGGAGTTAGCAACCGTAACACTGATGTTGATAATCTGATTAAAGGCCTGCAAGATGCGTTGCAGGAAAAATACGGATTTAATGATAATCGGATCACTCAAATAATTGCAACAAAAACGATTGTGGAAAAAGGGAGTGAGTTTATTAAATTTGATATAAGCGAAAATGAATAAGATTGAAAAAATCAGATACAAAGGAATGACTGTTAATTTAGTCAGTTATGATTTTCTGCCAGAAAAGACAATTGCCGTTTCCACTGATATTTACGAGAAAATAAAGAATGAGCATAATCACAAAAATAAACCCGAAAATAAATAATCTGCTGTCATCAGGACACGGGCACGGTGATTTGACTGTTCAAGATGTGCTCATGGCGATTCCAGACACGCCTTACAAGCATTTTTTTATAGGTTGGGTGATGATGAATATACCAAGCAATAAAGAATGTAAAAGCCTGCTTGATTTTTGCCTTGCAAGATACAAAAAGGAACGGTATCATGGTTTTGTTAAGGACTCCGAATTTTATACACTAAAGCGATTGTTTGATGTAGCAGTGGAATTTGAAATAAAAAACGAAAAGCCAACGGTTCGCAAAATTAGCGATAAGATATGTGAGTCACGTTCAACATATCAGCGAAAATACGAAAGAATTTATAAAATGTTTGTTTCAACAATACAAAGCGTGATTGATGAGAATTTAACAAAGACGGCAAGGATATTAAGAGGTTAAAATGAAAATGAGATTTATTAATGGTATTTGTGATGATTTGCAGTATTGTTCGCCGGTATTATAGTTGCTGGACTTATTGGCGATAATATAAAAATAGGTTGCTCTCTGATTGCTTTTAGCAACACCAAAAATATGCCAGACCTGCATATACAATATGATAGATGTTTATTTAATCAGTCCTAGTTTTTTTCAACTGGTTAATATGAATTAAGCCTGAGAGCGTAAACATATTTGGCGGTAAATCTATTGAATGGTTAGGGTGGTTGCTACGAACAGCTACCCTTTATTTTAGCTTCAAAAACAAAATTATTTGCACATGGGACAAAAAAAGGTTATAATTTATAGCGTCGGAGTATTGACTTAATACTCCCTTTAAATAAAAGGGGCGGTTTGTTTCCTCTTACCTTGATAATTTCATTTGCAAATCGTCCTTTTTTATGTCACTTAGAAAACTTCAATCTCAGTTTGCACTACAAGCAAGTCGATTAATTCAACACGCATTCGATTTAGGTTATGAAGTAACTCTAGGTCATGCCATGCGTTGCGAAAATTGCTATGTGGGGCGCAAAAACTCAGTGCATAAAGTCAAACTAGCTATTGATTTAAATTTGTTCAAGGATGGAAAGTATCTCGGAGACACAGAAAGCCACAGAGAGCTAGGCGAATGGTGGGAAAAACAACACACTTCCGCACGTTGGGGTGGCAGGTTTGGAGCAGATAAAGGAAAGTTAGGCAAGGACGGTAATCATTATTCATTTGAATATCAAGGTCGCAAATGATTTGGTTTGTTTTAATTTTCGGATTGACAATCAAGGTCAATGATATTGAGGTTCTTCAAGACAAGGATGTCATTTTACTAGAATACTATGCCATGAGTCGTGAGATTGTTTTGATTACAGATAAAATTTTTAAGGATGGGTTTGAATGAAAATCGTACTGACTCATGGCTTTAACGTCAGAGACAAAGGAAAAGGCTCAGTTGATAAATTAGAGCCTTTTTTATTGGATGCTTTCCCTGATTGCACGATAGATAAGGATTCGGCAGATTATGGATGGATTGGTTTATTCATTGCTAACTGGTTCTGGCGGTTCACAAAGATTATAGACAGAATAGCCGAAGCATTAAAGGATGCTGATATTGT
>JAGRJP010000044.1:1233-11406 GCA_020442665.1 Lysobacterales bacterium | reverse complement strand
AAATCTTAAACTATTCGGAATAAAAAAGCCTGTCAAAATCGAACAGGCTTTTCAATGTTTAAGCAACCAAACCTTTATCTAGGTCTGATTTATTCCTCACTTATTTTGCAATAAGTCTTCTGCCAGCAAAACCAAAAACCATCAACAACAGCAACATTATACCATATTGACTTAATGTCGGAATTACAGGTGGTGGGCCAACTTGACCATTCACTGCCATAATAATATGCATACCAGCAAAACCAATTGTAGCTAAATCAGTTGGTTCTGATGCTCCACAGACTGGTGCCAAAATAAAACTTGGTCCTGTTTGACCATTTGCATTTGAACCAATAAAATAACTTCCACCGTTACTAAAGTCATTGGAGACAATTTCAACCACCAAATCATGAGTAGAACCATTCACAACACCGGCAACAAGAGCATTATACATAGTAGGGTTTGGATTTGGTACATTTATACTTCCTGTTCCAACAAGCGTCAAATTTGCCAAAACTAAAGCATCTGCATTTGCAATGGAATAGAGATTAACAGTAATATCTAAACTTGTGATAGTTCCCATAGCTTCAGTTGCAAAATCAACACTTGAAATATTAAACTCATCTACAATTCCATGGGCTCCATTCAAATCAAACCTGCGGAAATAGCTGTCATTATCTCCCGGACATGCTACCGAATTTAAAGCAGTGATTGTGGATAAATCATTACTCTGAGTAATTGTCGTTCCAGCACCAGTTGGAACATAACCGGTATCGCCAATAGAAAACGTTGCTCCTGAGTGCTCAAAATCTGCAGCAAAAACTGTTGCACTCGATAATAATAACAATAATAAATATTTTTTCATAAACAATTCCTAAAAATTAACACCACGATTGTATAAGAAAAACTGTTGGCTGTTTAACAAAATTTAACAAAAAGTTAATAACTAATGATTATTGGGTTATTGGTTATGTTATATTAATACAAAATTCAAATAGGGGATGATCATGAAGTCAATTTTTTTTATTCTTACTCTTTTGAGTATGAGTCTTTATGCGCAGGATAAAGATCAGATTTACACTGATTTACTGCAAGATATTCAATATGAAAAAATTAAAGCCGATCCTGCTTTAATTAGAAATTTAAAGCAACAAATTAACAATATTGATATAAAAAGAACCAAAATAAATCATTCCACCAAAGGAGTTATCAGCACAACTATTAACGGAACTGTTACAGAGGCTGCCGGTAGCACTGCTTTGATGGGGTATAACGTTAATTTGTATAAATATAGCGATGCGAACCAAAGATTTCTGTTTCAAGAAACAACAAGCACTGTTACAGGAGGAGTTTATACTTTTACGGTAACAGAGATTGGTATTTACTCGGTATCTGTTGGAGACTATTACGATGAGGATAATTATTTTTCTTATGTATGGAATGTAAATACAAATTCACAACAATTATGTTCGAACTGTGCTCTTGATACGATCACCCACGGATTAAATATGGTTGATAACACGCCTGTTAATAATATTGATTTTTCTCTTGCTTTGGGCGGTTCTATTGAAGGCAATTTATCAAATGTGAACACAGGATTACCGGTAACAACATTAACAGTCCAGTTGATTAATACTGATGAAAATGCAGATAGTTATGCCGTGGTCGCAGATATTGATCAGGTAACAGGAGATTATGTTATCAGAGGAATTCCTGATGGTATTTATAGAGCCTATTTATCATCCCAAAGTGATGTTAATGAACATATCCCTCAGATTTACGGCGGCCCTCAGTGTAATGTGTGTAGTGTCCTCGTTTATGATGGAATCGGTTCAACCCTCACAATCGCAGGTGCAAATAATTTAATAAATATTGATTGGACTCTAGAAGTTGGCGCAAGTATTTCAGGGTTTCTGGTTGATCAGTTAGATTTACAACCTCATTATTACTACGGTGCGATTTATGTATTTAATGAACTCAATTATTTAATTGATGCGATTATCGTATATGGTGACGAGGCTGACCCTGTTGATGATGGTTCATATACTGTTGGCGGATTACTGCCTGGAAGTTATTATGTCCAAGGGGGTGATTTAGGTACGAAATACTATCAAAGAGAGTTATTTGAAAGTATTCCTTGCCCATACTCGGGTTGCGACCGGGGAGATGGAGATCCGGTTGTTGTTGGACACCAACAACAGTTGGCAGGAATTAATATCCAACTCAATCTCGGAGGAAAAATTGAAGGTTTTATTAAAGATGCTGTTACTGGCGCAGGCTTAACAACCATTGATGGGGATATTCAGTGGTATCAAATTTATGACAGCGCCGGTAATGTTGCCGGTGGTGGTCGAGTTTATGATACGGTGTCAGGGGCATTCAATCTGGCTCGTGCTGTTGCCCCGGGTAATTATTATCTAAGAACCGGTTCAATGTTTAGCGGTGACTTCAACGAACCCTATATTGAAGAGTTGTATAACAACATTCCTTGCCCCGGAGTATCTTGTGATTTAACTTCAGCCGGATTAGGAACACCTATCACTGTTGTTGAAAGTGCAACAACTTCCGGCATCAGTATTGAGCTATCCCAAGGAAATTCATTCACAGGAATCATTACTGAACTTGGAGGAGTTAATCCAATAGCTGATGTACATGTTTTGGCTTATACAGCAACCAGCCCTCCAAAATTTGCGACATGGGCAACGACCGATGCAACAGGTAATTTCACAATTCATGGATTACCTGATGGTGATTATTATTTGCTAACAAATAACGGTTCTAACTTGCCATTTATGGGACGTTTCCCGGCTGAATCAGCCGGCTGGATTGATATTCTTTATGATGGAATAGCCTGTCCGGGAGGTAGTTGTGATTTCAGTATTGGAGATATCATAACTCTACCGATTGCAACAACTCAAGGGACAACAGGCCCTGATATTGAATTAACTCTCGATCAAGGAGCGACAATTGCAGGTCGTGTCACTGACTTTAATTTAAACACCCCGATTAGTAATGTTTTCATCAATGTGTTTGATTCAATTGGGACATTTATAGCATCACAAGTTACAAACTCCCAAGGTGAATACACAACAATAGGCTTAACTGCAGGAACTTATTACCTGACAACCAGTAGTTATGAAGTGATTGTTGATGAAATTTATGGTGCTGGTTACTGTTTTGAATCGAGTTGCGACCCATTGTCCGGTACTCCAATAGTATTAACCAATCAACAAACAGCAACAGGATACGATTTTAACTTGAGACCAGACTTTATATTCTCCAACGGAGTTGAATGAATATAAAACATATTTAATCTTTACAAAAAAGGCAGAGTCACTCTGCCTTTTTTATGCCGAAAAATCAAAATTCGATTTAGTTTTTTCCTTGTATATATTTCTATTATTTTAGTGTCCTGTATTAGGCATATGAATCGTAACTATCAATTAAGAAAAGTTTAATTATTTTCATTAATTCTAATATTCAGTTTTGATGATCTTCATTAACTAATTTTTAATAATTTTCCTCACACAGGAGATGAGAGATATGAAAATATTGATAGTACTTCTAACTATGATCCATTTGTCAGTGAATGCAAACGATGGAAAGCAACCTTATACAGAACTCTATGAATCAATAAAATTCGAGAAACTAGAAGCAGACCCTGCACTTCTAAGGTCATTGATGCAAAAAGTTGAAATAGAAACACACCACGATACTCATAAATTTTTTGCCTCAAAAGCAACAATTACCGCAACGATAAGCGGTACTGTAACTGAGTCTGATGGCGGCACTAATTTGGCAGGTTATACTGTAAGACTATTAAAGTATGACAGCCCTCAACAGAACTTCTTATCTCTGAGCTCGACATCAACAGGAGTAGCTGGCGAATACACTTTTAATATTACAGACAGCGGAATATATGCAGTCACCCTAGGAGAGCCTGATGATAGCGATAATTACTTTTCTTACGTTTGGAATGTCTCTACAAACTCTCAACAGTTATGCTCAGGATGTAACCTCGATTCTAACACTCATGGATTGGATTTAAGTTCAAATATCACAATCAACAACATCAATTTCAACCTCGATTCAGGAGGATCCATTCAAGGTAATTTGGTGGATGCTGACACTCTTTTACCTGTACCGACACTGAGTGTTGAATTATTTAATGTCGACCAAACCATTCCATCATATACACTTCGCCCGCAAATAAATCCAACAACAGGAGATTTTATTTTCAGAGGAGTCCCAGATGGAAATTACATAGCCTATCTGTCTCCTTCCGATGAAAATAATATGTATATTCCGGAAATTTTCGGAGGTCCAAGATGTAATTCTTGTTTTAATCTTGTTCTTGATGGCATTGGCTCCGTTCTCTCTATTTCAGGAGCAAACACGTTGACTGGAACTGACTTTCATGTCAATTTGGGTTCTAGCATATCTGGCTCTCTGGTCGCACAAAATAATTTGCTCCCTGCATATCATCATGGCGCTGTTTATTTGTTTAATGAATTGAACCAATTGGTATCAATAAAAATCATATACGGAACTGAAGCTGGTCCGTTAGCAACTGATGGCTCTTATTTCTTTGGAGGTCTGTTGAAAGGCAGTTACTTTATACAAGGTGGAGATTTAGGAACTCTGTTTTACCAAAGAGAATTGTTTGACAACATTCCTTGTCCATATTCAGGATGTGACAGACGAAATGGAACACCAATCCATTTAGGACCATCTCAGCATGTGATAGAAAAAGATATAAGACTGGATCTTGGAGGAAAAATTGATGGGTATATTGTTGATAGAGTGACAGCAGGACCTCTCAATGCAATCGATTTTGACCCGATTGAATTTCAGGTTTATGATTTGGCGGGGAATGTTGCAGGAGCAGGAAGTGTGATTAATCCCTCTACAGGTTATTTCATATTGAGCAGAGCCATAGCTCCGGGACAATACAAATTAAAAACAGGAAATATGTTTAATGGGCGTTTTAATGAGCCCTATATAGAAAAACTGCATGTCGATGAAGATTGTCCAGGAATGAGTTGTGACTTAACAGGTCAGGGCTCAGAAATAGAAGTGTTAGCAGAAAATATAACCGAAGCCCATCCTATGGAGTTGTATGTCGGCAATTCATTCTCAGGATTAATTACGGAGTTGGGTTCGGCTAATCCAATTGCTGGTGTCAACGTATTAGCGTACACAGCATCAAATCCTCCGAAGTTTGCTGCCTGGAGCACCACTGACTCTAATGGAAATTTTACAGTTTACGGACTCCCCGATGGAGATTACTACCTTTTGACTAATGATGGCTCCAATTTACCTTTTGCAGGAATTCATGGAGGGACTTCTTCAGGCTGGATAGATATCCTTTATAATGGAATAGCATGTCCAGGAGGAACCTGTGACTTTACTACTGGTGATATCATCACCTTGCCTCTAACACCCCCTCCGCTACCTAATACTAGTACAAAAGGAGCAACTCCTGATATTTTCCTTAATCTGGTCATGGGTGCAACAATTTCTGGGAAAGTTATAGATTTCGAATCGGGTGCACCAATTCAGGAAGTAACCGTGAATATATATGACAATACTGGATTATTAGTTTCATCGCATACAACCAATTCGTTAGGTGATTATAAAAGTGCGGGCTTACCTGCTGGTACTTATTACTTAACAACAAATAGTTATGATGTCATTGTTGATGAAATTTATGGGGGCGGTTACTGTTTTGAATCCGATTGCAACCCATTATCCGGTACCCCAATAGTATTAACAAATCAACAAACAGCTACCGGGTATGATTTTAGCTTGAGACCAGATTTTATATTCTCTAACGGGATGGATTAAGTAAAACCTTTCAAATTAAACTCGGAAGCAATGTCTTTTCTGCTTCCGAGTTTAATCTCTGGCACCAAAAACATCAGTTCCAACTCGAACCATTGTCGTCTGGCATGCAATGGCTGATTCCAAATCATTAGACATTCCCATTGATAATGTATCTAATTCAGCTACCATCTGTAATTTCTTGAATACATTGTAACAATATTGAAAATACTCTTTTTGAATCTTTTCATCGAATGCCGGTGGTGGAATACACATCAAACCACGAATTTTTAGTTTTGCAAATTCAGACGAAGATTTAATCATTTCGAAAATTTCCTCTTCAGAACATCCGCTTTTACTTTCTTCATTACCAACTTTAAGTTGCAACAATACATTCAAGAGTTGTTTGTCTTCCGGTCGTTGATTATTGAGGCGGGTTAGTATTTTCATGGAATCCACAGACTGAACCCAATCAAAATACTTTGCAATGTATTTCGTTTTGTTGGACTGAATTGGTCCTATGAAATGCCACTCGATTTCTAAATCACGCAGAAGTTCGATTTTCTCAACTGCTTCCTGTACATAGCTTTCACCAAATTTTCGATGTCCGATGTGATAAAGTTCTTTAATCTTCTCGATGAGTTGTTTTTTACTCACAGCTAATAAATCAACTTGATGAGCTATGCGATTCTTTTCACACGAATCTTGAATTCTTTTCAACACAAAGCGATATTGAGCTTCAATAGACATGGTATTTATGCTTTTAAAAAGGTATTTTAACTCTTTTTCATTGAAAATCTAAAAACTTTTCTTTGCCATTCTTAATCTCTCAGTTAAAATACTCGCCTTTTTTGTAATCTAACTACTTGGAGAAAATAACTAATGCCTAGCGTAAAAGTAAGGGATAACGAACCTTTTGATATCGCTCTGAGACGTTTTAAACGTGCTTGTGAAAGAGCGGGTACACTTGCTGAATCACGTAAAAGACAGTTTTATGAGAAACCAACTCAAGAACGTAAAAGAAAAGCTGCTGCTGCTGTTAAACGTACAGAGCGTCAAGCAAGAATGCAAAGAATTCGTAAGCGTAAATACTAAAATTTCTTAGGAAAGTTTTAAAACAATGTCTTTAAAAACAACCATTCTGGATGATATGAAACTTGCCATGCGCGAGAAAGACAAGCAGAAAGTGTCTGCTTTACGTCTTTTAACAGCAGCAATTAAGCAAGTTGAGGTTGATGAACGAAAAGAACTTACTGATAGTGATATCATCTCAATCGTTACTAAAATGATTAAGCAAAGAAAGGACTCGGTTCAGCAATATCAGAAAGCCGAACGTCAGGATCTTGCAGATCAGGAATTGTTTGAAATCGGCATTCTAGAAAATTATCTTCCAAAACAACTTTCCGAATCAGAACTTGATGAAATTATCAGCAAAACCGTTTCTGCTGTTGGAGCTGCAAACATGGCTGATATGGGCAAAGTGATGGGGCAACTCAAGCCACAACTTGCCGGCAAAGCTGACATGTCAATTGTCAGCCAAAAAATCAAAGCATTACTGCAATAGTTTCTTTCTCTTTTTTTCGCACAAGGATGTGTGATAACATAAATCTTTTAGGCTAAAATTAAATGGCTGGCATCCCTACAGAGTTTATCAATCAGGTTTTAGATAGAATTGATATTATTGATGTCATCGCCCCCAGAGTTTCGCTTAAAAAAGCCGGCAAAGACTATCAGGCACTCTGTCCTTTTCACACTGAGAATACACCTTCATTCACTGTCAGCCAGCATAAGCAATTCTATCATTGTTTTGGTTGTGGAAAGCATGGTTCGGCCATTCGGTTTTTAATGGATTTTGAAGGAATGGAATTTGTTGATGCCGTTGAAACTCTGGCACAATCAGCAGGTTTAGCCATTCCTAAAACGTCTTTTCAGCAAAACAATAAAAGCAAAAATTTATACGAATTAACCAGTCGAGCAAATCGTTTTTTTTCCTATCACTTCAAACATTCTGAAGTTGCCAAACGATATATGGCTCAAAGAAAAATCTCCCACGAGGTTCTGGAATTATTTCAGATAGGATACGCACCTGATCTGTGGGATGGGTTGCTTAAAAATTTTCCTCATCAAGAAATCAACAATCTTTTTGAAGCAGGTTTAGTTACTAAAAACGATCATGGAAAAGTTTATGATAAATTCAGAAATCGTGTGATTTTTCCAATCTCAGACAAACGAGGACGAGTGATTGCATTCGGCGGAAGAGCAATAACCCAAGACCAAAAACCCAAATATCTGAACTCACCGGAAACTCCTTTATTTCATAAAAGCAAAGAGCTTTACGGTTACAATCTTGCCCGTAAATACGGCGACTCCAAGCAAATTATTGTCGTAGAAGGTTATATGGATGTGATTGCGCTTCACCAAGCTGGCGTAAAAAATGCTGTTGCCACTTTGGGAACCGCCACCAGCAGCCAGCATATCATCACTCTTTTACGGGCTTATGATGAAATCATTTTTTGCTTTGATGGCGATACAGCCGGCCGAGAAGCAGCCTGGAAAGCCTTAGTTACTTCGCTGCCGAACTATCGGGATGATAAAAGTATTCGCTTTTTATTCCTGCCACAGTCACATGACCCTGACACTTATATTCAGGAATTTGGAACAGAAAATTTCAAACAACAAGTTGACAATGCAACAACATTGTCGGTTTTTCTCATCGAGACCATCTCACAAGATATAGATTTAACAAGCATTGACGGCAGAGCCAAATTCATTGAAAACAGCAAGCAATATGTCAATCAATTGCCGAAAGGTGAATTTAAAAAACTATTGATTGCCGAAATCAATAATTTAAGCAAGTCTCAGACTGATTTTAATCACTCTACAGAGGTTAAAATCCAACCGGTACAACAATGGAATCCGGTCCGGAAAGCCATTGCAATCTTACTTAACAGCCCGCATTTAGTCGAGAAAATCCCTGAAACAACAGATTTAGCACTTTTAAACCAAAATGGTACAAAAATTCTGACTGATATTATTGATTTTTGTCGTTCTAACCCTCATATTACCACAGCTGGTATTATCGAAGGTTTTCAGCAACATAAGGCCTCTCAACATCTCAGTCAATTGGCAGCTATACCACTCGATTTAAATAGCGATCAATTGATATTTGAACTGGATGATATTTTGAGTTATTTTGCAAAAACAATTGAGAAAAATGAAATAGAAACTCTGAGAAGAAAACAATCAGAATCCGGTTTAACTCAGAATGAACAACAGCGTTTGGTTGAATTACTAACAAAACAAATTAACAAGAACTAATATGGATCAACAGCAAGAAACAAAACAAGAATCAACGATGAACCCGCAGTCTCAAATGAAATATTTGATACTGAAAGGCAAGGAACAAGGCTATCTGACTTATGCCGAAATCAACGATCATCTTCCTGATGATATCGTTGAAACAGAAATGGTTGAAGACGTTATTCAGATGATTAACGACATGGGGATTCAGGTTTTTGATGAAGCTCCGGATGAAGATGAAATCCTTCTGAATGACGATGCTGCAAAAGAAGATGACGATACTGCTACTGAAGAAGCAATGGCTGTATTATCCGCAGTCGATGCTAATATTGGTCGTACAACCGACCCTGTTCGTATGTACATGCGTGAAATGGGCTCCGTTGAACTTTTATCCCGTAAAGAAGAAATTGCCATTGCCAAACGGATTGAACGTAGTTCGCATTTTATCGTCGAAGCAATTGCTAAATTCCCGAAAACGACTGAAGCTCTGATCGAGGAATTGGAAGAAATGGAAGAAGAAGGCTTCAAAATTAACGATGTTATCACCGACATTTACAACCCTCATGAAGAAGCTGTCATTCCTAAAGTTAAAAAGCCAACAGATGTTGATGAAGAAGAGGAAGAGGAAGACGAGGAAGAGGGAAATAATAGCTCTGATGATGATACAGATTACGATGAAGATAATGATACCGATGATGATGGTGATGATGAAGATGAGGATGAAAGCACAGCTTCATTTGAGGACTCCGGCCTCGACCCGGTTGAAGTTAAGCTGCGACTAGATAAAGTTCGTGAATTTTATAGCAAATTTGTAAAATCCGTTGATAAAAAAGGGCTTGATCAAGATGATCAAAAAGACTATTTAAACCAAATTTCAGATGTGTTGGTTGAATTCAAATTTTCTCCTCGTTTGTATGATAAATTCAACATGCAGGTAAAAATTGCTCAGGAAAATATTCGTTACATCGAAAGACGTATCATGAATATTTGTACCGAACAATGTAATATGCCCCGTGGTAAATTCATTCGCTCTTTTATTGGGAAAGAAACCGATACCAGTTGGATAGACGG
>JAGRJP010000044.1:0-1177 GCA_020442665.1 Lysobacterales bacterium | reverse complement strand
AAACTGCAACAAAAAATGCAATATCTGGAGAAGCGTTATAAATTAACCATTCCGGAAATTAAAGAAATCAATCGTAACATCACGGTTAACGAAGCCAAGTCTCGCCGTGCAAAAAAAGAAATGATTGAAGCAAACTTGAGATTGGTTATTTCGATTGCGAAAAAATACACCAATCGTGGTTTACAGTTCCTTGACTTGATTCAGGAAGGAAATATTGGCTTGATGAAAGCGGTTGAAAAGTTTGAATATCGTCGTGGTTATAAATTTTCAACCTACGCAACGTGGTGGATTCGTCAGGCCATCACTCGTTCCATTGCCGATCAAGCAAGAACGATTCGTATTCCGGTACACATGATTGAGACCATTAACAAACTCAATCGAGTTTCCAGACAGTTATTACAAGAAAATGGCCGTGAAGCAACTGCTGAAGAACTGGCTAAAATTCTTGAAATGCCAGTGGATAAAGTTCGTAAAGTGATAAAAATCGCTAAAGAGCCTATTTCCATGGAAACTCCGATTGGTGATGATGAAGATAGTTACTTAGGAGATTTTATCGAAGATTCCAATATTCTTTCACCTCTGGATTCAGCGACCGTCAATGGTTTGACAAATACAGTTTCTGCATTGCTTGAGGGGTTAACTCCTCGAGAAGCCAAAGTTTTAAGAATGCGTTTTGGTATTGACATGAATACGGATCACACATTGGAAGAAGTTGGAAAACAGTTTGACGTCACTCGTGAGCGTATCAGACAGATTGAGGCGAAAGCTCTGCGTAAACTCAGACATCCAAGTCGTTCTGAACTTCTACGCGGATTTATGAGTTTGTAAAGCCCATAAACTTAATTCGCTCTTACAAAACTCCTGTTATCCGACAGGAGTTTTTTTGTTTCAGAAAAAATCATCAAATCATATACTCTTAACCATAAAAATTTTACAATTCCGAAGGTTTAACAAAATTTCATTCAATGGCTGTCAGTGTATTTGATTTATTTAAAGTCGGAATTGGTCCTTCAAGTTCGCATACGGTTGGACCTATGCGCGCGGCATTCTTATTTTGCCGTCAGCTGGAGCATAGAAATCTGCTTGATGAAATTGACACTATTCAAACCGAATTATTTGGTTCTCTCGGCCATACAGGGCGCGGACACGGAACCGACAAAGCCATTATATTGGGATT
>JAGRJP010000354.1 GCA_020442665.1 Lysobacterales bacterium | reverse complement strand
TGGATGAAGTTCCGGGTATTTTTTCACTGATGAAGCCCATGACAGATGCCATCGAAGTTTATAATGAATTGTCACAATTTTTTGATACCTATATCCTATCAACAGCTCCATGGGAAAACCCCAGTGCCTGGAGTGATAAGTTGCTATGGGTACATAAATATCTGGGTCAATCAGCCTACAAGCGACTGATTCTCTCTCATCATAAAAACCTGAATGAAGGACATTATTTGATTGACGACCGTACAAAAAATGGAGCAGATCAGTTCAAAGGCAAGCACATTCATTTTGGAACTGAGAGTTTTCCGGACTGGATTTCGGTGTATAATTATTTAAAAAAGGAAGTTTAATTTCTACATGAGTTAAACTTTGATTTCAATATATATCTCCATATTTCAAAGTGGTATTTTTATAAGGAGAATTTGATGCAATGAGTAAAATAGCCGAAGAAATTTTAATTAAATTCTTCGTATTGTTACTATTTTTAGTAACAGTATTGGATATTTTAAGAGCCAAAAAACCAAATACTGAATCTTGTCGCGAAAAATGTTATCTACCGTGTTTGTGAATTGATGGGATTCCAGATAACCTGAGTCCATCAAACGTCTCATTATCACGACATTTAATACTATTCCCAAGACAAAATACACGCCTACCAATACAAGCATCCAGCCTTTATTTCTTCGACTGTCAATCATCCCTATTTCTTCTAACCCAAGCAACAACCTGTAAGAGAGATAGAGAACGGCCACTGCCAATAGGTAGTAGATAAATGATTTTAATATAGGTGAGTTTTTGAACATGTTTTTTCTCACAATCTCCGAAAATTAAATCAATTGTTTTTTTCTATCAATCTGGAACAGAAATTCACACGGAGCGAAATGCAATAATTTTATTAGCTTAAAAACACTTTCCAAAGAGACAAAGCGAATAATATAATACTGAAAGTTACAATCGCCCAGTACCAACCATCATCGTTTGTTTTAGACTCAAGCATTTCTCTGTTTTTTTTTGATAACAAATAACAGGTTTTAAGTGATTCATCGATACATTTATTTATCAAATCAGATCTTTCTTTTTCATTCATAATATTAATCCTCAAATTTTGAATTATTACATAGTTCTTAAGGAAAATCTCTTTTCCATTTCTCCAACATTGAACGATACCGCTTCCCGGTGTCTGAATCTTGGTGAAAATATTTTAAAGTTAAGTGCGTTTCTGTAATTGAAAATATAAAAATCCATACCAAGAAATTTTAATCTCCAATGATTTCTGTATGTGTTATTCAGAATCGGATAGAACCTGATATACACATCGTATTTAAACGGATTAGGCGAGAGAGCCAGAACCGGTATCAGTATTGCCGAGATAAAAATATTGATTGTGAAAGTAGCAAGCAAAACACCTACAACTATCAAAAGCCATAATAAAACAAATGGAATGCTGTTGTACTGTCGAAGTGCAATATCATCACCCTTATACCATATCATCGTTGGTGGGCGGTATGCTAATAGTTTGACTTTCTGCCCTTTGTACTCCCCTGCATCCACAGGAGTGGCGTGTTTTTTTATTAACTCTTCAAAGTCAATTTTTTCATCTTTATCTGGTTTCATTTATATTCTGCCT
>JAGRJP010000353.1:1683-1839 GCA_020442665.1 Lysobacterales bacterium | reverse complement strand
TAGCCTATGTGATTATGGGTTGGTTAATTGTTATAGCCATTAAACCATTAGCGAACAACTTACCCGAAGGTGGCTTGTTCTGGTTGATAGCAGGAGGAATATCTTACACCGTTGGTGCGGCTCTTTATGCAATTCATAAATTGAAGTTCAATCACG
>JAGRJP010000353.1:0-1589 GCA_020442665.1 Lysobacterales bacterium | reverse complement strand
AAAAGATATTAAATTCAGCATTCGAGCTTTTTGCCGATAAAGGTTTTAGCCACGTTTCAATTGCTCAAATTGCCAAACACGCCGATGTCGCTAAAAGCCTAATCTTTCATCATTTTTCCAATAAACAAGAGCTTTGGGAAGAAGTCAAAGAAACGGTATTTATGGGCTACTCTTCACAACAAATGGATTTATTTGAAAAAGCAGGGAATCCGATCGAACTCATCAGCCAGTCAATTTATAAATATTTTGAGTTCCTCAAAAATAATCCCAACATTCTACGAATGTACTCATGGAGCAATCTCGAAAACGATTCCAGTTGTGGTAAATATGATAAGCCACTGATAGAGCGAGGTTCAGAACTTATTCGAAAAGCACAGGAAGCCGGTATTTTTCGTGATGATTTTGAACCGGTCAATCTGATTGTTTCATTTATTTCAGCAATAAACTCTTACCTCAATGCTCAATCTCATTTTTGCCAATGGCATGACGAGCTCTATAAAAACGAGAAGTTTGTCGATGATTTTGTCAGTTTCATTATCAACGGAGTCAAAGCATGAATACTACAAAAAGCATTTTGATTTTTACTTCGGTTTTTCTATTTAATAGTTGCAAAAACAATCCATCGGAAGAGCAAAAAAACATCGCTACAAAAGTGACAACAACCATTGCCACTACCCATGAAATCACACGTTTTCATAATGTTCCGGCAGTTTTAAAAGCTCAGAATCGTGCTGATTTATCTTTTCAGTTATCCGGGACTATTAAAAGCATCAATGTGAAAATTGGTGATTCTGTTGAAAAAGATGATGAGTTAATTCGTTTGTATAATCCAAATATTGACCCTGCTCTGGCAGCCAACGAAGCTAAACTGGAATCCATTCTGACTCAAATCAGTCAGGTTGAGAAGGACTTGGAGAATTTAAAAACTCTGAGAAAGAATAACTCCGTCAGTAAAACAACTTATGAACATAAGGAAACGGAGTTGAAAAATCTTTTGGCGCAACAAAAAACCGTTGAGTCTGAAATCACTCTCTCACAAGCAAACCAGCAAGAAACCATTATCAAGGCACCTTTCACCGGAATAATTTCACAATTCAGCAAGCAACCCGGAGAGTTTATCTCAGCAGGTCAACCGGTTATGTCTATTTATCAAAACAATATTCTGGAAGTTGAAACAGAAATCACCAAAGAACTTTGGTCAAATCTCAAGTTGGGCGATGTCATTCATGGGTATTTTGGAGATGAAAAACTTGAATTCGAGTTGATTGAATTGGCACAAAGTGCAAATCCACTCACACATTTGTTACCAGTGGTTCTGCAACTGAAGAATAGTTTACCGGAAGCCATTGGACAAAATGTTAACCTTGCATTTCCACAGAATTATAAAAATGTCTATCAATTGCCTTTACAAACAGTTATTGATGATGGAATCAATCAACCTTATGTATTTGTAACTGAGAGAAAAAAGGCTCAAAAACACATCATCAAACCATTATTTATCAATGGAGATGACATTATCTTTGAAGTTGATAATGTCATTGATAATCCTGTGATTATTGAGGGTCAAAGTAAAGTCGCATCAGGAACTC
>JAGRJP010000352.1 GCA_020442665.1 Lysobacterales bacterium | reverse complement strand
GCTTGTCTATACAGGATGTTTCAAAAAGAGGGCGTCAGCTTTTTTTAAATCCACTTCATGTCATGTTTTTAGAAGTATAAACTTGCTTTGTTAAATTTGTTCTTTTATACTCGATTCATGTTAAGTGTAGCGCAAACTATCCAGCAAAAGATTGATAAATTCTCTGAAGGCCAGATATTTGATTATCAGGTTTTTCCGGGGTTTATCAAATCGCCTGAGGCCGTTGTCAAGGCCGTGAATCGTCTGGTTGAGGAAAAAAAGATTGAACGACTGGAAAAAGGAAAGTTTTATATTCCCAAAAAGACTGTTCTTGGTTTGAGCAAACCCTCTGACTCAGAATTAATCCGCTCAGAAATTTATAAAAACGGACAGCTTCGGGGATATGTAACCGGGATGGCTTTGCACAATCAGCTGGGTTTAACAACTCAGATCCCCAGAACAATTACCATTGCTTTTAACGGCGGAAGACAAATTAAAGACTTTGGCACTATTCGCATCAGAAAAATATCAACCAATGTGCCTGTCACAAAAAGAAATGTCAAATTGTTACAATATCTGGACGTTTTAAAAGATATTAAGAAAATTTCAGGCTCTGATATTAACCAATCGTTGGTAGTTATGAGTCGTTATTTATCCGGGTTAAATACATCTCAACAAAAAGAGTTAATGCGATTGGCTGTCAATTTTTATGGTCCTCAGGCCAGAGCAATCGTTGGGCTTCTTTTTAATGATCTGGAATTTCATATCACAAAAACATTATCAGATTCGCTAAATCCTGTGACTGTTTATAAGTTGAATGTGGACTATTCCATTTGGCCCAAGGCCGCTGAATGGAATATCAGATAATGAATCTGCATAATGACGAGCCATTTTTTGCCGAATTGGTCACTACTGTAGCCCAAGCCATCAACTTGCCAGAAGTGTATATTGAAAAAGACTATTGGGTTACAAAAGCACTTAAATATTTATCAGAGTTTTCCCGTTTTAATGAAGTTGTATTCAAGGGTGGTACCTCTTTATCAAAAGCCTATAAATTGATTGATCGGTTTTCTGAAGATATTGATTTGGCTATATTTTCAGATAATGAACAAAGTCAAAATTCAGGTAAAAAATTACTCAAGCAGGTTGAAACAGCTGTTTCGCAAGGACTGATTAATATAAAAAATGATGCAAGGGAGTCAAAAGGCTCAAGATTTCGGAAAACCGTTTATCAATATCCACGAATTATCAAAAATGAAAATTTTGGACAAGCATCTCCGGATTTGTTGATAGAAATTAATTCTTTTTCAATTCCTGAACCATTTATACCGGTTGAGTTGCAGTCTTTGATTTCAGAAGTGTTAATGGAAAACAACCGACTCGACATAGTTGAGAAATATAATTTGCATAGCTTCAACATGAATGTTTTATCAGTGGAAAGGACTCTGGTGGAAAAAATCCTTGCCATGATTAAAGACAGCTACAGTGAAAATCCTGTCGAAAAAATATCAGCTCGGATTCGACATCTTTATGATATATGCCAGATATTAAGACTGAAAAAACACAGGGACTTTATTGTCAGCGATGGTTTTAATAAGATGCTTGATATTTGTATTTTGGATGAAGAAAACACTTTTGATAACCAGTTGAAATATTTTCGGCATTCACTCATAAATGCACCATTGTTTTCGGAATTTAAAAACTGGTCAAAATCAATCAATTCAATATACAATGGCGTCTTTGCAGATTTGGCTTACGGAGAATTGCCAACTATGAATGAAATTGAAGAGTCGATTTATTTTATCAGAGAGAACCTGTGATGCTTAGGTTTTATTTTGTAACTGAAGTAATGAAACGATAGCGATTCTAATGTGCGGTCTCGTCGGTTTTATTAGTTTAAATAAACAAGGTTCAGTCATTGAGTCGATGCTGGAGGTTTTGCGTTATCGAGGACCGGATGACACCGGAACTTTAGTCGAGGCTGTTGCTGGTTC
>JAGRJP010000043.1 GCA_020442665.1 Lysobacterales bacterium | reverse complement strand
AACTGAGCTATTCCCGCAAAAGAGTTTGCACATTTTATATTGAGAAGTTGATTTGTCAACAATTAAGTTTCAAAAAAAGTGTTTATTTTGACTTTATTTGAGAATCTATATTGTCTCTTTCATCATTGGCCAGGCTGCTCTCAAATAAACATACATTGACCATAAAGTTAAAGCCGCTGCAATGTATAAAAGAGTCAGTCCAATGGTATAAACCGGCAAGCCCCACAGGTCTCTTTCATAGAGTAAAAAACCGATTGCGAACATCTGAAACAAGGTTTTCACCTTGCCGATGAATGCCACATTGACAGCTGTTCTTTCACCTAATTCAGCCATCCATTCTCTAAGTGCTGAAATCGTGATTTCCCGACCAATAATAACTGCTGTGGCAATCATCATTAATATCGTGGGATGGTCCTGTAAAAGAATGACTAAAGCTGTTGTGACTGTAATTTTATCAGCAACAGGATCTAAAAATGCTCCAAATCGAGAATATGTTTTATGCTTTCTGGCAAAATATCCGTCAAAGAAATCTGTGATTGAAGCAAAGAAAAATACGGTACAAGCTGCAGTCCGATTCCATTCAAAAGGCAAATAAAAAAACAATATCATCACCGGTATGAGAGCGACTCTGGAAACGGTTAAAATATTTGGTAAGTTTTTTGTCACTTTATGGTTCTGTTTTTTAATAGGCATTAGAATATACGAGCAAACTATTTAATTCAATAGCGGAAACATATAAAAATGCAAAAAGAGTTTTGGCTGGAAAAGTGGCAAAATAATCAAACAGGGTTTCATAAGAAATCAGTTCATCCATTATTGATAAAGCATCTTGATTCCTTATTTCTACAAAATGGCAATACGGTATTTGTTCCTCTTTGTGGAAAAAGCATTGATATGCTTTGGTTGAATAACTTGGGTTTTAAAGTTGTTGGTGTGGAATTTAGCGAGTTGGCGGTTGAGCAATTCTTTGCAGAGAATCAATTAACTTTTACTAAAACTTCTGAAGAAAAGTTCATTCGTTATGACTATCAAAATATTCGGATTTATCAAGGTGACTTTTTTAATTTGAATGCTGAAATGATAAAAGATACGAAAGCTGTTTATGATCGGGCTGCATTTATTGCATTACCGGATGATATCGCAAAAAAATATACTAAGAAAATGTATGAGTTATTTAATGAAAGTGTAAAAACTTTGTTGATTACATTAGAGTTCGAGAAGAAAAGAGGGCCAATTGGTCCGCCATTCTCTACAACAATTGATAAAGTGAATCACTTTTATCAGGATTATTTCAAAATTAACTTGCTTGAAGAAATTGACATTATTGAAGATGAGCCAAAATTTCGGGAACAGGGCTGTGATTTCCTTGTTGAAAGATGCTTTATCCTCCAAAGCTAGTGAAATTACAATTGATTATGGACTTATAAAACCTGCGGCTCGACTTTCAATTTGATTTTGAATTTTTGATTGACAGAGCGAATAGCTTCTTTGCTCAGACTGATGATTTCTCTGCCTGTAGCATTACCATAATTAACCAAAACCAGAGCGTGTTTATCAGAAAAACCGCATTCATGCATGCGATGACCTTTAAAACCACATTTTTCTAATAGCCAAGCTGCGCTTAACCTAAAGTGATTGTTTTCAAGAGGATAGGCGACAATATCATCATATTTTCTTGATAACTTCTTATATTGCTTTTCATCAATAATTGGATTTTTGTAAAAACTTCCAACATTTGGCAGTTCTGTATAGTCCGGTAACTTCCTTTGTCTAATGGCTGAAACTGCATTTGCAATATCAAGATAGGAAGGATCAAGAATGTCCTTCGATTTTAATTCGGCTTTAATACCATCATAGGATAAATTCTTCTCTGAATTTGGTCTGAGTTCAAAAGCGACTCTGGTGATAATCCAAGGATTCTCAGTTTCTCTGAAAATACTGCTTCGATACATAAATCGACACTCTGCATTACTGAGTCTTTGAAAAACATTGGTGCGATAGTTAAAAACTTCAACCCAAACAATTGTATCTTTAACCTCAACACCATAAGCGCCAATGTTCTGTTCAGGAGCTCCACCGACAGTTCCCGGAATAGCAGCAAGGTTTTCAATACCGCCAAGCCCTTTTTTTGCAGCCCACATCACTAAATCATTCCATTTTGAGCCTGCCCAGGCGACAGTAATACCATCTGCGACTCTGGCATGAAATCTGGAAGTCAGATGAACTACCGGCTTTTCAATATTTTTTGTCAGAACGATATTGCTTCCTGAACCCAGAACAAAAATACCTTGCTTGCCAACAAATGGAACGATTTGCTCTACATCATGAAGATTCTCAACCAAAATGAATTGGTCGCAAAAACAGTCTAAAGCTAATGTATTATGTTTTTTTAGGTTAAAATTTTCTTTTACTTTCATGTAATTAATTCTTTTCTGACAAGATTCTCTTATTAATATTCTTGATTAATTCAGGTCCTTTGTATATCAGGCCGGTATAAATTTGCAGTAGATTTGCACCTGCGTGTATTTTACTCATTGCATCCTCTTCTGTCAAAATTCCGCCAACACCAATAATTGGGAAATCCGGACCAACTGTCGAACGAACGACTCGAATCACTTCATTGGACTTCAATAAAACAGGTTTACCACTTAACCCACCTGTCTGTTCGATATCACTTTCATCAAGAAGACTTTCGCGTGAAACCGTTGTATTTGTACATATAATTCCATCCATTCCTGAATTTTTAACTATTTCAGCTATTGAAATAGTGCTTTGTTTGTCTTGATCCGGAGCGATTTTAACCAAAATAGGTGTACATTTATTATGCTTTTTCTGGTTATCACTTTGTGCTTTTTTAAGTTTCAGCAATAGTTGTGAAAGCCTTTCTGTCTCTTGTAATTGACGTAAATCAGCAGTATTCGGTGAAGAAATATTGATTGTTACATAGTCAGCAAGCAAACAAACCTTATCAAAGCAATATAAATAATCTTCAACAGCTGATTCATTCGGAGTGTCTTTATTTTTACCAATATTTATTCCCAAAACGGCATCAGGTCGATTTTTCTTAAGCTGTTTGACTAAATAATCCACACCTTTGTTGTTGAATCCCATGCGATTAATAATTGCCTGATTTTTTGGCAATCTGAATAATCTTGGTTTGGGATTGCCCGGTTGAGGTTTTGGCGTCACTGTTCCAAACTCAAGAAAACCAAACCCAAATTTAGATAATCCACTGACCGCGTCCGCATTTTTATCAAAGCCTGCCGCAAGGCCTACAGGATTAATAAATTTCAAACCGAAAAGCTCTACAGGATTCTCAATGGTTTTTTGACAAGCAATAAAAGACAATGGACTGCCTAACAACTTGATACTCAAGTCATGAGCCAACTCTGATGGCAACTGCTGTAAAAACTTTCTTCCGAGATATTCGAACATAATCAATCAAAAAGGGGAAACGGTATGTTTCCCCGTTTGCATGAATAATTTAATCAAGGTTAAACTTAATGCCTTGTGCTAACGGCAATTCAGTAGAATAATTGATTGTGTTGGTTTGACGACGCATGTACGCTTTCCATGAGTCAGAACCGGCTTCTCTGCCACCTCCGGTTTCTTTTTCTCCACCAAAGGCTCCTCCAATTTCAGCACCACTGGTACCAATATTAATGTTCGCAATTCCGCAATCACTACCAAACGAAGATAAGAATTTCTCTTCATGACGCAAATCATTGGTAAATAATGCTGAAGATAAACCCTGAACCACGTCATTTTGCTCTTCGATCACTTTATCAATATCAGAGAATGTCATAACATAAAGAATTGGAGCAAACGTTTCATCTTTAACAATTTGCCAATCGGCTTGTGCCCTGATGATACAAGGCGTAACAAAGTGACCTTCGCCATCGACTCTAGTTCCACCTGTTAGAACTTCACCACCTGAATCCTTTGCTTTTTGAACCGCATTCAAAAATGTGTTCACTGAGGTTTCATCAATTAACGGCCCCATTAACGTATCTGTATTTAATGGATTGCCAATTTTGACTTGTTTATATGCATTAACCAATTTTTCAGTCACTTCATCAGCAATGTCTTCATGCAAAAACAAACGGCGAGTCGTTGTACAACGCTGACCGGCTGTACCAACGGCTCCAAAAACAATTGCAGGAATGGCCAGTTTTAAATCAGCTGATTTATCAACGATAAGTGCATTGTTGCCACCTAATTCCAACAAACTTCTACCCATACGTTTAGCTACTTGTACTCCAACCCGTTTTCCAACGTGACAAGAGCCAGTAAACGAAATTAAATTGATTCGAGAATCGTCAACAAATTTTTGTGCCAGCTCATTAGAACCATCATTGAAAAGCATAAAAATTGGAGGAAAGCCGGCTTCTTCGAGTGCTTTATTACAAATGTTTTGAACAGCAATGGAGCACAATGGAACTTTAGGGGAGGGCTTCCAGATACTAACATTTCCACAAACAGCCGCTACAAAAGCATTCCAAGACCAAACAGCTACCGGGAAGTTAAATGCTGAAATAATTCCAACAACTCCGAGTGGATGCCATTGTTCATACATTCTGTGCCCGGGGCGTTCAGAGTGCATGGTTTTTCCATATAGCTGTCTGGACATTCCCACTGCCAAATCAGCCATATCTATCATTTCCTGAACTTCGCCATCACCTTCAGATTTAATTTTGCCCATTTCTGCCGCGACCAAAGAACCGAGTGCATCTTTGTGTTTACGAAGTGCATCGCCAATCACTCGAACAGCTTCACCTCTTTTGGGTGCAGGGGTTGTACGCCATTCTTTAAAGACGTGTTGAGCCTCTGTTACAACTTTTTCATAATCTGCTTCACTGGCTGAATACACAGAACCAATTAGTTCACCTGTAGCAGGGTTGTATGATTCAATCAATCCGGAGTCTTTATTTTCTATCCAGTCATTGTGTCCAAAACAAGAGCCCAGATTGGTTTTATTTACGCCTAATTCATCAAGAAATTTCATTTAGATATCCAAAATATTTCAAAACTCGCCATTATCCCATTTTTGGTCTCTAAAAGCTAGATAGATATTTCTTATTTATTTCTCAAGGTTTAATTTATGTTTCGATTTTCATCTGGGTTGAATTCCCTCTTTAATCGATGTATTATTCAAATCGAGGTTGGTTGGAAGAAGAGAGATGGCAATTAAAAGGAATGTTTTCTTTAAATTGATTATAATAGGCGTGTTCGGAGCAATTCTGAATCTGCTGAAAGTAAACTTTTTTCTCTATGAAATCAACCTGGTTTTAGCCTCAACTCTGGTTTACATCATTGCTGTTTACAGAGATGTAAAATCTACATTTTTAGTAGGAGTAATATCCAGTATCACACTTATTGATAGTAACTGGGAATATTGGTTGTTTTTCCTATACACTCTCAATGCTTTATGTATTAGTTATATTTACAGAAAATACATCTCAAATCTGTTAGTAAGCACATTAATTTTCTGGTTTTTAATTGGTATTCCACTCAGCATGATTCTGGGAAGAAGTGTTGATAACTTATTTGAGAATCAAAACCACCTTTTCTATATTCAATTAATTTTTATTGCACTAATAAATGTCGTATTTGCGTCTATTATTATATCAAATCGTTGGGGGCATGATTATATAGCTAGCGATAAAAACATTTTGAATATTACATTACAGAAAACTTATGCACTTCATTTATCAATTATTTTTTTATTTATAACACTAATCACATCAGGTGTCTTGTTAAAAATTGAGATAAATGAAGCATGCAGAGATCAAAAAAATCAACGATTGGCATTATATAATGATATTAAAAATGAACTCAATATTAAAATAACTGCTAATATGATGGCCATCAGTGAAATAGCGAATGGATTGACTTATTTGTGGGATAACCCCCAGGAAAGAAAGAGCTTTCTTGAAAATTCGCAGAATAGGTTAAATTTTTTTAATATATTAGTTGTATCTGACGAGTCAGGAAATTTACTTAATATATCAAAACCAGAGTATCTAACAAATATAGCAAAAGAGAATCTAGCCTCAATTGACGATCGTGCATATTTTAAAGAGGCCATGAAAACAGATACAGCCTATATATCTAATGGCTTCAAAGGAAGGGGAATTGGTACTAATAATATTGCTGTAATCAGTCACTCTATCCCAAGCATTGGCGGGGATCATAAAGTTGGCATTATACATGGTTCTATTCTTTTGGATAAAATACCAGAAATAAAAAGACATCTTAATAAATCATCCATTAATAAAGGTATTTTGTTGGATCAAAATAATAATATTTTGTTTGCATCTGATACATTAAAGCTTAAAACATTAGAGCCGTTTTCTTTCACTCGAATTGGGAAGCAGAATAAAGAAAATGATTTGACTCGTATAAACCTTGGAGACGATAAAAATTATTTTTACTGGGATGAAAAATTAGACTGGGGTTGGAGATTAGTACTAATTGAGCATGATGAGTATTTTATTGGAAAAATAACTCGTTATATAACTCTATTTTCAATAATTGTGATTTTTATTGTGATTTTAGCAGAAATTGTTTCTGTGATTATGAGCAAATATTGGACTGCAAGATTAAACGATATCTCGAATGTTATTAAAAATATTGGCTTATATGAAAATGTGTTATCTAATACTGATGTGGAAATATTGCCTCAGGAATTAAGAACCATATACCAATCAATCGAAGACACCAATAAAGAAATAAAGCTCGTAAAGCAAAACCTCCATGATTCACTTTCGTCGAAAGATGAACTTTACCAGCATGCAACAATGCAACTAAAAGACTTACAAACAAAAGATTATCTGACTGGCTTTGATAACAGAGAAACCTTTAATCGCAAACTGAGTCAAATTTGGCAAGAGAAAAAGAACAATTATCAAGCCTTGTCAATTATAGTTTTAGCAATTGATGATTTTAGAGGAATCAATTCGCAAAGAGGAGAAATTTTTGGTGATAATTTACTAGCTCAATTAAGTAAGAAATTATTAGAAATTAGCGAATATGTTTGTATAGCAAGAATAGGTGGTAACAAGTTTGCTCTCATCAATGAATTAAATTCTCACTATGAAACTGTTCAGTTTGCAGAAGATATCAAGTCTAAAGTTGCAACCATGCAAATTGTATCCTCAGGCGATAATGTTTATTCAATTTTTCATCCTTCAATCTCAATTGGTGTTGTATCAGTTGACCCTTATAAAAGCCAACTGGATGACTTCTTGATAATGATGAATCAGGTACTTGAACAATCGATACACTCCGGTGGAGATTGCGTCAATTCAATTAACAAATCGATTTTAATTTAAACGGCAAATGTTTTAGGTGCTTATAAAGTTCTAAACTATTATTCGTAGTTCTTTGAAGCTATATAAGAATCAGCTAATTTATCTGTGACTAATATAATCGAATTTGTTTACAAACATGGTTGTTTAGGATAATCTTTAACAAAATGTTAACAGGAGCTTTTTTCATTATGAAATTTTCAAACAAAAATAAAATACTAACTATTGCGATTTCAGCCGCATTGTTGACAGCCGGCTCGGCATCAGCGACAAACGGTTATTTTTCTCACGCTTATTCCCAAAAAGAATCCGGAATGGCGGGAGCTGGGGTTGCTAAAGTTAAAAATATCGATGCATTATCAGGCGCCAACAATCCGGCAAATATGGTTTTTGCAGGCGACAGATGGGATATGGGTTTAAGTTTATTTAATCCTGATAGAGCTTATTCAGTTGATGGAGACCCATCTTTGCCGGCTGGTTTTGCCCCAATTGGAGTGATACCCTCATGTACGCAACCGGGAGTGCAACCATGTCAATTGCCGTTTGCATTGGGTCAGCAATCAATCAAATCTGAAAATCAATTATTCCCAATTCCTAGTTTTGCTATGAACAAAATGTTGAGTGATAACTCATCTTTCGGCTTGATGGTTTACGGTAATGGTGGAATGAATACAGAATATCAAGGCGGTACTGCAAATGTTTTCCATCCTGATTTCCAAACAATAGTTACCGGTCCGGGTACATTTGCCGGTGGTACAACCGGCGTTGACTTGATGCAATTATTTGTAGCTCCGACTTATTCCAGAAAAGTCGGTGAAAACTCATCTGTTGGTGTGAGTTTAATTGGTGCATTCCAAAGATTTAAAGCTACAGGTTTAGGAAGCTTTGCAGGTGTTACCAATGACCCTCTAAACTTAACCGATAATGGCTATGACTCCTCATTCGGTTATGGTTTAAAACTGGGTTTTAATGCCGGTTTAACAGAAAACTTACGATTCGCTGCTTCATATCAAACCAAAATGGAGATGAGTGAATTTGATAATTATGCCGGTTTATTTGCTGAAGGCGGTGATTTTGACATTCCGGAAACATGGAGTGTCGGTTTCTCTGCAAATGTGGGTGAGAAAGGTGTGCTAGCTCTTGACATGCAAAGAATCAACTATAGTGACGTTAAATCTGTTGGTAACGGTATTGAGCCTTTATTTTCAGGAGAGTGTTTTGATGCTCTTAACGCTTATTTCTATACCGGTGTGCAAGCTGCTTCTGGTCCGGGTTGTGGTGGCGGAAGCAATGGTTTCGGTTTTGGATGGAATGATATGACCATTCTTAAAGCAGGTTATGAGTGGCAACATAATGATGAATGGACATTCCGTTTCGGTTACAGTACAACAAACCAACCGATAGACTCCAGTGAAGTTATATTCAACATTTTAGCACCGGGCGTTATTGAACAACATCTCACGGCTGGTTTCACTAAGCAATTAGCTGATAATGCTGAAATTACCATGTCTTTCATGTATGGGAATGGAGAAGAGGTATCAGGTATAAATCCATTAGATCCGGGTCAGTCAATTTCAATTGACATGAACCAGTATTTTGTTGGGTTCACCTATTCCAGAAAATAATTCAATTTTCAGAATACTATAAAAAAAGCCTCCTAGTGAGGCTTTTTTATTACTAGAGTTACTAAGTTTGATTATGATTGATTATGATTGATTATGTTTGATTCTAATCAGTTGACGTCTTGACTTTTTATCGGGATGTTTGAGTGGTTTGGGAGTTGATGAATAAACCAGTTTTTTCTCTACTAAAGCATCATTTCGAGCCTTTATTGATTCCGGAGTTTCTTCATAAGCTTCAGCAGCCAGTTTGGCAGAAACCCTTTTTTCAATCAACTGTAAAATTTCAACAACCCATTTTAAATCTTCCTTGTTAATTTCAAGTTCATCATTCAAATTGAGCAAACGTGAAGGTTTGGTTTTTTGCCCATTAACTTTAATTTTACCACTTTCAACGTGTTTCTTCGCTAGCGCTCGGGTTTTGAAAAAACGTGTCGCCCATAGCCATTTGTCAATTCTGACTGACATAATTACTGATATAAAATGAAATTACTTCAGATTTTAACAAAAAAAATACAAAATGATTATAAATAATATTTTAGATGTTATAATCAGTCTATGAAAACGACGACGATAAATTAAATTTTAGTCTTACACATAGATTTGCGGAAAAGCACTTTTATGTGCTTTTTTTTTGCGTTGAATTTTAAATGAAACATAAACAAATATCTGAGTAATTATGCCGATTATCACTTTAGCCGATGGCTCAAAAAGAGAATTTAGTAATGCAATATCAGCTTATGATGTAGCAGCCGATATTGGTGCGGGTCTTGCAAATGCAGCTTTAGCTGCAAAAGTTAATGGAGAACTGGTTGATTTATCAACAAGTATTACCAATGATGCAACCTTATCCATAATTACCTCCAGAGATGAAGAAGGAATCGAAGTTATAAGACATTCAACTGCTCATTTAATGGCACAGGCTGTAAAAAGACTTTTCCCTAAAGTTCAGGTCACTATCGGACCGGTGATTGAGAATGGTTTTTACTATGACTTTTCCAGTGAACATCACTTTACAGAGGAAGAATTAGAAAAAATCTCTGAGGAAATGAAAAAAATTGTCAAACAGCAATTACCTGTTGAAAGACAAGTCATCTCCAGAAACGATGCTATCAAGCTGTTTGAAAACATGGGTGAGAAGTATAAAGCGGAAATCATTCGTGATATTCCCGAAGGAGAAACTCTCAGTTTATACAAACAAGGTGAGTTTATTGATTTGTGTCGTGGGCCTCATGTGCCTAATACCTCAAAGCTAAAAGTTTTTAAATTAATGAATGTCGCCGGAGCCTACTGGCGAGGAAACAGCGACAACGAAATGTTGCAAAGAATTTACGGTACAGCTTGGGGTGATAAAAAAGATTTAAAAGATTATTTATTCCGTTTAGAAGAAGCCGAAAGAAGGGATCATAGAAAACTAGGCAAAAGAATGAGCCTTTTTCATTTTCAGGAAGAAGCTCCGGGAATGGTTTTTTGGCATCCTGGCGGTTGGTCTTTGTACCAATCTGTTCAACAATATATGCGCAAGAAATTAACTCTTCGCGATTATCACGAAGTCAATACTCCGCAAATTGTTGATTTTACTTTGTGGCAACGGTCAGGACATGCTGACAAGTTTGGCGATGACATGTTTTCTGTCGAATCAGAAGGACGTAAATTTGCAGTTAAACCAATGAATTGTCCATGTCATATCCAGATATTTAATCAAGGTTTGAAAAGCTACAGAGATTTGCCATTACGGCTCGCAGAATACGGTTCCTGTCATCGAAACGAGCCATCAGGTGCTTTACATGGTTTGATGCGTGTTAGAGGATTTGTGCAAGATGATGGACATATTTTCTGTACAGAGGGACAAATTCAATCAGAAGTCTCCGAATTTATCGACTTTCTTCACGAAATTTATCAGGATTTTGGTTTTACAGACATTATTTATCGGCTTTCTACTCGTCCGGAAAATAGAGTTGGAAGTGATGAAATCTGGGACAAGTCCGAACAGGCTTTGGCACAAGCATTGGATAATAAAGGTTTAGAATGGCAAGAACTCCCTGGTGAAGGAGCTTTTTACGGGCCCAAAATCGAGTTCTCGTTAAAAGATTGTTTGGGAAGAGTCTGGCAATGCGGAACGATTCAAGTTGACTTCTCAATGCCCGCTCGACTTGATGCAACCTATATTGGCGAAGACGGCAACAAACATGTTCCTGTTATGCTTCACAGAGCGATTCTTGGATCATTTGAAAGATTCATGGGAATCTTGATTGAGCACCATGCCGGAAACTTGCCTTTCTGGTTGGCTCCGGTTCAAGCTGTAGTCATGTCAATCACTGATGCTCAAGCCGCTTATGCAGAAAATATTTACAATGTTTTACAAAACAAAGGCTTCAGAGTAAAATTAGACTTGAGAAATGAGAAAATCGGCTATAAAATTCGCGAGCATACACTAGAGAAGTGTTCGTATATGCTGGTTGTTGGAAATAAAGAGATGGAAAACGGAACCGTCACATTACGAAATCTCAAGGGTGAGACTGTCGGAAATTTCACAGAATCTGAATTATTGGAGTTTTTCCGTAAAGAGCAGTCTGAGAAGAATTAACTAACTAGAGGATAAATTAACATCGCTAAGCAAAACCAAACAAGAGTGAATGAGCAAATCACTGCAATGAAAGTCAGATTAATTGACAGTGATGGCAACCAAATTGGCGTACTGGCAACAGATGCTGCCTTGGACAGAGCAAAAGAACAAAAATTGGATTTGGTAGAAATATCACCAATAGCTGATCCGCCGGTATGTAAAATAATGGATTACAACAAATTCAGGTTTGAAAACTCAAAGAAAAAGCAGGCATCTAAGAAAAAACAAAAGAAAATTCAGCTCAAAGAGGTGAAGTTCAGGCCAAATACCGAAGAAGCTGACTATCAGGTTAAATTGAAGAATTTACGAAAATTTATCAATCAAGGCAATAAAGTGAAAGTAACTATCATGTTTCGCGGAAGAGAGTTGACTCATCGTGAACTTGGTAATAGAATGCTCGACCGTCTGGTGTCAGACTTAGAGGATGAAGTTGTTGTCGAACAACGTCCTGAAAAAATGGAAGGAAGATTTATGATTATGTTACTCGCTCCTAAAGTAGCGAAATAACACAATCTATTGGTAAAAACACCTAAGAAAAGGAATTTAAAAGCATAGAATAACTGAATTTTAATTCGGTTTTATTCGCTAACAGCAATGAGTTTGGGACAGCCACAAAGCACATGGTGCTACTTATTGTAGTTTTAACAGAAAAAAAGGAGCATTAACATGCCAAAAATGAAAACCAAAAAAGGCGCTGCGAAGCGTTTTAAAAAGACGGCTACTGGCTTCAAAAGAGGTTACGCCAACAAAAGTCATATCTTGACAAAAATGACAACCAAACGTAAAAGAAACTTGCGTGGAACTGACATGATTGATGAGTCAGATGTAAAGCAAGTGAAATCAATGTTACCTTACGCGTAGGAGTTAAGAAATGGCAAGAGTTAAAAGAGGCGTTATTGCAAGAAGACGTCATAAAAAAATATTAAAGCAAGCGAAAGGTTACTATAACGCTCGCAGAAAAGTATTCAGAGTTGCGAAACAAGCAGTTATCAAAGCCGGTCAATATGCATACCGCGATAGAAAACAACGCAAACGTCAATTCAGAGCATTGTGGATTGCACGTATCAATGCGGCAGCTCGTTTGAATGGTTTATCTTATTCACGATTTATTAACGGTCTTAAGAAAGCTAATGTCTCTTTAGATCGTAAAGTGTTGGCTGATATGGCGGTACATGATGCAGCAGGCTTTACAGCTGTTGCAGAAATGGCAAAATCAGCATTATAAATCACATATAACTTCCTGATTTGTCAGGAAAATATATACAAGGGGATTAGCTTTTCGGTATCACCGAAATGTTATTTCCCTTTTTTTATGAAAAATTTAAAAGCTCACACAGGTGCAATGTGGAAAACTTAAAGCAATTACAGGAACAAGCCCAAAAGGAAGTCGAAAATTCGCAATCAATTCAGGAACTGGAAAACATAAGGGTTTCTTATTTGGGCAAAAAAGGAGTTGTCACTCAACAGCTTAAACAACTGGGACAGCTTGATCCTGAGGTTAGGAAAACAGCCGGTGCAGAAATCAACAAAATAAAAATCCAAATCCAGCAAGAAATCACTCAGCAACGTGATTTCCTGCATCGCAAAGAACTGGATGAAAAACTGAAGGCTGAATCAATTGATGTGACCATGCCGGGCAGGAAAATGCCTGTGGGTAATCTGCATCCTGTCACAAGAACAATGAATCGCATTGTGGATTTGTTCTCTGGAATGGGCTTTGAAGTTAAAACCGGTCCTGAAATTGAAGATGATTATCATAATTTTGAAGCATTAAATTTTCCGGCACATCACCCGGCTAGAACCATGCATGATACTTTCTGGTTCGATGATGATAAATTATTAAGAACTCACACTTCACCGGTTCAAATCCGAGCCATGAAACAAATGACTCCGCCAATTAAAATTATTGCACCGGGCAGGGTATATCGCAGTGATTCGGATCAAACACACACTCCAATGTTTCATCAAGTTGAAGGTTTAGTTGTCGGTAAAAACATCACTTTCGCCGGTTTGAAAGGTGTTCTTAATCAATTCGTCAATGCTTTCTTTGAAAAAGACTTAAAAATTCGCCTTAGACCATCTTACTTTCCATTTACTGAACCATCGGCCGAGGTTGATGTAGAGTGGAAAAAAGATGATGGCAGTAGTGGTTGGCTCGAAGTTTTAGGTTGTGGAATGGTACACCCAAATGTGCTGAGAGCAGGGGGGATTGACCCCGAACAGTACACCGGCTTTGCATTTGGTTTAGGTGTTGAAAGGTTTGCTATGCTTCGATATGGAGTGAAAGACTTGAGACAATTCTTTGAAAACGATATTGCATTTCTTAAACAGTTCAAATAAACAAGGTTAATTCAGATGAAAGTAAGTGAAAATTGGCTAAGAGAGTGGGTAAATCCACAAATTTCAACAGAAGAATTAAACGAGCAGTTAACCATGTTGGGACTGGAAGTTGACGACGTTATTCCGGCCGCCGGAGAATTCAGTCAAATTGTTGTTGGTGAAATAGAATCGATTGAAAAGCACCCTGATGCAGATAAATTGAATGTCTGTCAGGTGAATGCAGGGCTTGAAGACATGTTACAGATTGTCTGTGGAGCACCTAATGCCAGAGCAGGGCTTAAAGCACCTCTCGCACTCATTGGAGCTGTATTACCCGGAAATTTCAAAATCAAAAAATCAAAACTCCGTGGAATTGAATCTCATGGGATGTTGTGTTCCAGTGTTGAGTTAGGATTGAGTGATGATCATTCAGGCTTGTTAGAGCTTCCAATTGATGCTCCTGTTGGCAAGGATATCAGAGAGTATCTGAAGCTCAACGACACTATCATTGATGTGGATTTAACTCCCAATCGTGCTGATTGTTTTTGTATCAAAGGAATTGCTAATGATATTGCATGTGCGAATGAATTAACTCTAAATTATCCTGAAATTAATGAAGTCCCTGCGACTCATGATGAAGTTATCGAAGTTGATTTGATTGCAGAAAAAGAATGCCCAAGGTACTTATGTCGAGTGATAAACGGTATTGATAACACCAAAACAACACCAATGTGGATGCAGGAAAAACTCCGTCGAAGTGGAATTCGTTCAATTCATCCAGTCGTTGATGTTACCAATTATGTCATGCTTGAACTCGGTCAGCCGATGCATGGATTTGATAAAGCTCAAATTAATGGTTCAATTATTGTCAAAATGGCAAATAAGGGCGAAAAAGTAACATTATTGGATGGCAAAGAAATCACACTTGATGACTCCTACCTAATGATTGCCGATGAAAAACGTCACCTAGCAATTGCAGGCGTTATGGGTGGATTAGACAGTGGCGTGAGTGAAAACACAACAGATATCGTGCTTGAATCGGCTTATTTCAACCCGGCAACAATTATGGGCAAATCACGCGATATCGGTATTCATACGGAATCTGCATTGCGTTTTGAAAGAGGAGTAGATCCATATTTACAACAGCAAGCAATGCAGAGAGCTACAGAACTAATTAAGCAGATTTGTGGTGGTGAAGCCGGACCGATACAAGAAGCAAACTCTCAGCAGTATATTCCTCAAAAGGATAAAATCAAACTGAGTAAAACTAAATTACGGAACATACTTGGATTTGAAGTTGAGAATGACAAAGTCACGAAAATACTGCAAGGATTATCCATGCAAGTAGAATTTGATAGTGAAAACTGGACCGTTATCCCGCCATCGAATCGTTTTGACATAGAAATTGCAGAAGATTTAGTCGAAGAAATCGTCCGAATGGTTGGTTATGACAATATGCCATCAGTTGATTTAATAACTGAGAACAATATTTTGCTACTTCCTGAAGAAAAAATTACTAAAAATCGTGTCAGAACTCAACTCAATCAACTTGGGTATCAAGAAGCAATTACATACAGTTTTATTTCAGAGAAACAACTACAAAATTATGGATTTGCTGAGAATTCCATTCCGTTAAAAAATCCGCTGACAGAAGAATTTGCAATCATGAGAACCAGTTTATTACCAGGAATCATGGAAACAGCAAATTACAATCTGAGACGACAAAACAGTAATGTTAAATTGTTTGAAACAGGAAATGTATTCCATACAGATAAACAATCCAATGTCATAGAAAATGACATGCTTGTAGCTGTGAATATAGGAAACCGATATACAGAAAACTGGGGGTTCGATACCAAATCGAATGTCGATTTCTTTGATATTAAAGCTGATTTGGAAAATATTTTAGATAATACAAAATCTGAATATGCTTTTACCAAAAGCGAACATAGTTTTCTTCATCCCGGACGACAAGCCAATGTCATTATTGATAATAAAAATATCGGTTGGGTAGGGCAGATACATCCTGAAATTTGTCGTTTAATTGGCATTAAGAAAGAAGTCTATGCATCTGAAATAAAAGTAAATGATATACTAAATACCAGACTCCCGAGCTATAAGGACATTTCAAAATTTCCTTCAGTACGTAGAGATATTGCATTAGTTGCCGGAAATGATATTAGCTATCAGCAAATCAAAGATATTATACTTGATGAATTAGGTGACGAACTCGTAAAAACCTTTGTATTTGATGAGTATAAGGGTGAAAACATAGATTCAACTTCACGTTCTTTGGCTATCGGTTTAATTTTACAGAAAGAAAATGCCACTTTTGAAGATAAAGAAGTGGACAAACTTATGGCTAAAATGTTATCTTCTATCTCAACGAAGTTAAATATCGAAATTCGAGGGAATTAATGGCAATCACAAAGACAGATTTAGCAGAAGCTCTATACATGGATGTAGGGTTGAATAAATGCGAAGCCAATGAATTTGTTGATGCTTTTTTTAATACAATCAAAGATTTATTAGTTGAAGGCAATGATGTAAAATTATCCGGATTCGGAAATTTTGAGTTGCGCGACAAAAAAGGCAGACCAGGCAGAAACCCAAAAACTTTAGAAGAAATCGCAATTACTCCAAGAAGAATAGTCGCATTTAAACCAGGACAAAAAATCAGAGACACTATAGAAACTTATGCTGGATCAAGGCCATAATAATTCTTTACCTAAAATCCCTGCTAAACGCTATTTCACGATAGGCGAAGTTAGTACGCTTTGTGATATCAAACCTCACGTGTTGCGTTATTGGGAGAATGAATTCCCTGATTTAAAACCAATCAAACGTCGCGGCAATCGCCGCTACTATCAACGTCATGATGTCATCATGATTCGTCAAATTCGCAGCCTTCTCTATGATCACGGTTACACCATCAGTGGTGCCAGAACCAAACTAGAAGGGAAAGCGACTGATAAAGAAGCTAGTAAATCCTATCAAGTTATCAATCAAACTCGCATGGAACTTGAAGAGATTTTAGAGATTCTTAAGTAACAGAACACCTAATTAAACAATTTTACCGTTTTCGCTATAACATTATTAATAATACAGATATGCGTATAATATATATTATGTTAAATTATAAATTATTAGGAATAGACCTTATTTATTGTATTTAAAGAGGTATTTGATAAAATTACATTTCCTAATGTAATTTACTCTTCTTATGAATCCGGATATCAAAAAATACTATCAAACTATTCTTAATGAAATTAAAAATGACGGTTTGTATAAAGATGAGCGAATTATTACCAGTCCTCAGTCATCTCACATCACATTGCCCGGTGGCAAAGAAGTTATCAATTTCTGTGCAAATAACTATTTAGGTTTGGCGGATAACGCAGAGATTATTGAGGCTGCTAAGTCAGCATTAGATACAAATGGTTTTGGAATGGCTTCAGTTCGATTTATTTGCGGAACTCAGGATTTGCATAAACGACTGGAAAAAAGCATTAGTGAATTTTTAGGAACTGAAGATACTATTTTGTATTCTTCATGTTTTGATGCCAATGGTGGTTTGTTTGAAACAATTTTGACAGCTGATGATGCAGTTATCAGTGATGAATTGAATCATGCTTCAATCATTGACGGTGTTAGGCTATGTAAAGCGAAAAGATTTCGTTATAAAAACAGTAACATGCAGGATTTGGAAAAATGCTTGCAAGATTCTCAGGACTGTAAAATTCGATTAATAGTCACGGATGGTGTATTCAGCATGGATGGAACTATTGCCAAACTGGATGAAATCGTCGAATTGGCTGAGAAATATGATGCGATGATTATGGTGGATGATTCCCATGCAACCGGATTTACCGGACCAACAGGTCGAGGATCTGCCGAATTATGCGGAGTTTTGGATAAAATCGACATATTTACATCAACTCTAGGAAAAGCACTTGGAGGTGGTTCCGGCGGTTTTACTTCCGGCAAAAAAGAAATCATTGATTTGCTCAGACAACGCTCAAGACCTTATTTATTTTCAAACACACTCCCTCCTCCATTGATTGCTGCAGGAATTAAAGTTTTTGAATTATTGACGAAATCGGATGATTTGCGTGAAAAACTCAATGAAAACACTCAATATTTTCGTAAAGAAATCAGCAAGTTAGGATTTGATATTAGCGGAGAAACTCATCCTATTGTTCCGATAATGCTTTATAATGCAAAACTGGCAAAAAACATGGCTGACAGACTTTTGGAACTAGGAATTTATTGTATCGGATTCAGCTTTCCGGTTGTACCGAAAGATAAAGCACGCATACGCCTTCAAATCTCCGCTGCTCACTCCAGAGAAGATATTGATAAAGCCTTGGAGTGTTTTAAACAAACTAAAGAGGAATTTTGCATTTAGTTTTTGTTAAGAAACGCAGAGAACACAAAGAAGACGCAGAGTTTCGCAGAGGTTTATGATTCCCATACAATACGAGAAAATAATACTCGTTATTATTGAACGAATATTTTCAAAAAAACTCCGTCATTTCGAGTGAGTGAAACGAACCGAGAAATCGCTTAGTTGATCTCTCCATGCGCTACGCATAGTCGAAATGACGAGAATTATTTAGCGTAGTTGAAATGGTAAGTCTTGTAAGTTTGCTATAGATTAGTTATCACGTAATGACTCAAATAAATTTCCTGATAATAGTTCTCGGGTGATACAAATATAATCAATAACAAAAAAAAATAAAAACAGATATAAAAACTGAATTAAGTCAGAATTTTGATACATCAACTTTCCTAGTATTTGGAAAATAAATCCTAAAAATAGTAATACAGTCCCGAATATTCCATCAAATTTGGATAAAATTATCGATTTCATCAAATGAGGGTTTGAGTTCCAATAAGTTCCTGACTCACTAATTATTTGTTTATTATTTTTAAAGAAAAATGCAATACCTAAAAAAAGAGCTCCTGCAACATCAAATAATAACCCACATGTTGTAAAATCATATATGTTCAAATATTGACTGTGTTCCATTCAAGTTTTATTACAACAAGCTCGCTTCATAAGTGTTTTGCATCAGTGTAGCAACTGTCATTGGACCAACCCCGCCGGGAACGGGTGTTATCATTGCGACTTTGTCTTTGATTTCGTCAAATTCAACATCGCCGCAAATTTTGCCATTTTCGTTGCGATTGATAGCAATATCAACGACGATACAGTCTTTTGGAATCCAGTTAGATTTTACAATTCCGGTTTTACCGATGGCGACGCAGAGAATATCAGCGCTTCGGACATGCTTTTCCAAGTCTTTAGTAAAACGATGACAACAGGTTACTGTTGCTCCGTGATAAAGCATTTCCAGCAATAAAGGTCTGCCGACGATATTTGATGCGCCAACAATCACGCAATGTTTGGATTTTGGGATGATTTTGTATTCATGCAATAACGTCATAACACCTCTGGGTGTACATGGACGAAGCCCGGGCTGACGCAATGCCAAACGACCGACATTTTCAGCATGAAAGCCGTCAACATCCTTATTGGGATGAATACGATTGGTCACATGAGTTTCGTTGATATGTTTAGGCAAGGGTAATTGAACCAGAATTCCGTGAATGTTTTCGTCTTCATTCAATTCATCAATCAGGTGAAAAAGCTCGGTTTCGGAAACTGTACGAGGTAATTTGTAAGATTTGGAGTTGATTCCAACCTTGTCACACGCCCTCACCTTGTTGCGAACATAAATTTCCGAAGCAGGGTTATCACCAACCAAAACAACTGCCAAGCCCGGTGCTTTATGCCCTTTTTGGGTTCTTTTGGAGATTTTTTTAGCAATTTCATCCAATAATTTTTCAGAAACCAGCTTGCCGTCTAATATTTGCCCTGACATAATAATATTCTTTAAGACTTTTGATGTTTTTGTTAAGATTGAATTTTAACACAATTAATTTTTCAAGCGATGGAAAAAGCACAAGAAATTAAAGCCAGAGCATTTGACAGGCTCATTAATCATCTGGATAACCGAAAAGATGTGCAAAATATTGATTTAATGATTCTTGCCAATTTTTGCCGCAATTGCCTTTCCAACTGGATGAGTGAAGAAGCTGAAAAAATAGGCGTAGAATTGGATAAGGAAGAAGCCAGAGAATATGTCTATAAAATGCCCTATTCTGTTTGGAAAGAAAAATACCAGGAGGAAGTTTCAGAAGAAAAACTTCAGCAATTTAAAAAAGCAAAATACGGCTGAATTTTATGTCAATTAAAATCGTACAGGCAAATTACAACGACCCTCAACACCCAACACATATTATTGAGTTGCTGGATTGTTATGCAACTGATCCAATGGGTGGAAACGAAGCCTTGTCGGATTATGTGGCTCAAAACCTCGTTTATGAGCTTTCCCAACGCAAAAATGCATTGAGTATTCTGGCATATGTTAATGAACAGCCTGCCGGATTAGTGAATTGTTTCGAGGGCTTTTCGACATTCAAATGTAAGCCATTGATGAACATACATGATATGATAGTTGCAACCGAATTCAGAGGTTTAGGATTAAGTACAAAAATGCTGAAAATGGTTGAGGAAATTGCTATAGAAAGAAATTGTTGTAAACTGACGTTAGAAGTTTTAGATAAAAATTACGTTGCAATTAACTCTTACAAAAAATTTGGTTTTCAGCATTATCAATTAGATCCTGTAATGGGAAAAGCTGAATTCTGGGAAAAAGTTCTATAGGTAGATGATATGAAAAAGTATATTTTTATTTTATGTGTATTCGCTTTTTTGAGTGCTTGTAACAAACCTGTCCAAGAAGAAGATGTCGCACATGATGATGGTGTGAAAGTCGAAAAACCAGTGACTAAGCCGATGGCGTGTACTAAAGACGCTCGTCAATGCCCGGATGGCAGAGTGGTTGGTCGTGACCCTTACAACAATTGCGAATTTAAACCTTGTGAAGAGTTAAAAGAGAAGAAAGAACCGATGATGTGTACTGCTGATGTTAAGCAATGTCCTGATGGTTCCTATATCGGCAGAGACTCTTATAATGACTGTAAATTTAAAGAATGTCCTCCGGGTGCAGATGGTCGTTTAGAAAAATAGTAGCTTCAAATTACCGTTTAATCAGCTTCGGCGACAAACTTATATCCTGCTCCACGAATTGTTTTGAGCAAAAAGTCTTTGTTGTGTTTTTTCAATACTTTTCGCAACCTAAGGATGTGGACATCGACGGTTCTTACTTCTACATAAGAATTCCGACCCCAGACATGATTTAAGATTTGTTCACGTGATAGCAGTTTATTTGGATTTTTTAAGAATAATTTCAATAAATTAAACTCAGTAATACTAACTTTAACATCTTTTTCTTCAATCAGAACCTGGTGAGAGTCCAAGTCGATTTTAATATCATCAACATGAATTACATTTGATTTTCCAAAACCTTTATATCGTCTTAAAAGCGCTTTGATTCGGGCTTGTAATTCCTTAACAGAAACCGGTTTAGTCATGTAATCATCAACTCCGTAATCCAAACCTCTAACTTTGTCATGTTCCTGTGTGCGGGCAGTCAGCATAATGATCGGAGCTTCTGAAATGACATCAGTCTCTCGAATTGTTTTCACTAATTCTAAACCACTGATTTGTGGCAATCCCCAATCAACAATGATTAAATCCGGTGTAATTTCATCAAAAATTCGTAATGCTTCCATGGCACTGCCTGCCTGAATAACAATATAACCGGCCTGCATCAAAGAGAAAGACAACATCTCTCTGATTGCAGACTCATCTTCGATGATTAGGATTGTGTTTTTCATAGTCATTTTAAAAATACTCTTCTTTCAATGTATCAATATCCAGGTGTCGAACATCTTTACCTTTAACCAAATAAATAATGTATTCGCAAATGTTTTTGGTGTGGTCACCAACTTTTTCTAGTGCTTTAGAAGCCCAACTCAATCTCAACAAAGATTGTATTTGATTTGGAACTTCAGACATGCTAAGAATAATGTCATTATTTAACGATTCAAAAAGCTGATCGACAAAATCGTCTTTCTTTACTGTGGCTAAAGCAGCTTCAAAATCTAAACGCGCCAAAGAATTGAGTGCGTGATGTAAATTTTGAATTGCAACCTGGCTCAGTTTCTCAAACTCTTTATAAAACTGCCCCTGAAAATTATTTTCAATCAAAAAATGGCCGCATTTGGCTATTTTTTCAGCTTCATCGCCAATTCTTTCCAAATCGGTACTGCATTTGATAACCGCTATAATCAGTCTTAAGTCGCTGGCAGCAGGCTGTCGCTTAGCAATAATGCGTGTGCACTCCTCATCAATCTTAACTTCTAATGCATTCACACCTAAATCTTTCTTAATGACTTTTTTCGCCATTTTGGTGTTGGTTTGCAAAATTGACTGAACTGATTTTTGCAATTGTTTTTCAACCATGCCGCCCATATTCAGCAGTAGGTTTCTGATTTCTTCAAGTTCTTCGTTATATTCGTGTGATGTGTGTTGATTAAATCCAATAGTATCCATAATTTACCCAAACCTACCGGTAATGTATTTTTCTGTTAATTCATGTGCAGGGTTGGTGAATACCTGATTTGTATCACCAACCTCTATCAACTTACCCAAATGAAAATAAGCAGTCCTTTGCGAAACTCTTGCAGCTTGCTGCATCGAGTGCGTCACGATAACAATTGTATAATTTTCTTTTAATTCATGGATTAATTCTTCAATTTTTGCAGTTGCAATTGGATCCAAAGCTGAAGCCGGTTCATCCATCAAAATCACTTCCGGCTGTACGGCAATAGTTCTGGCAATGCAGAGACGTTGTTGCTGACCACCTGATAAACCGGTTCCTGGCTCATGCAAACGATCTTTGACTTCGTCAAATAACCCTGCTCGTGTTAAAGACAACTCAACGACTTCATCTAATTCTGCTTTATTCGTAGTTAAGCCATGAATTCTGGGACCATAAGCCACATTGTCGTAAATTGATTTTGGGAAAGGATTTGGTTTTTGAAAAACCATCCCTACTCTCGCTCTCAATAAAACCGGATCTTGTGATTTTTTATAAATATCTTCGCCATCGAGCATCAATTGTCCGGTTACGCGACAAATATCAATGGTGTCATTCATGCGATTCAGGCAACGCAAATAGGTTGATTTACCACAACCGGATGGTCCGATTAATGCAACGACTTCGTGTTTACCTACATCCAGTGAAACATCAAAAATGGCTTGTTTATCGCCATAAAAAACATCCACATTCCGAGTTGAAAATTTGGCATCTTTACAAAAAGGCTGGCCAACGGTCTTTTTGTGTTCTGCATGAATTTCAGCAATTGTTTTTGGCTTTTTTGTTATCTGTGTATCAATCATTGTTTCAATATCTTACCATTTCTTTTCAAATTTCTTACGCAAGTAGATTGCTAAAGCGTTCATTGCGATAAGAAATAAAATTAATATTAAAATTGCAGCGGAAGTTTTTTCCAAAAAACCTCTTTCCGGAGAGTCTGACCATAAAAACACCTGAACCGGTAAAACTGTCGCCGGATCAGTAATAGCCTGAGGAATATCAACAATAAATGCAACCATGCCAATCATTAATAACGGTGCAGTTTCTCCAAGTGCCTGAGCCATCCCGATAATCGTTCCGGTCAATATTCCCGGCAATGCCGCCGGAAAAACATGATGGAATACCGTTTGCATTTTTGATGCTCCTAAACCTAATGCCGCCTCACGAAGTGAAGGAGGAACAGCTTTAATTGCCGAACGTGCAGCGATAATAATGGTTGGAAGAGTCATCAAAGATAAAACAATACCACCAACGAGCGGAGCCGATCTCGGTAAGGAGAAAAAGTTAATAAATACCGCTAAACCTAATAATCCAAAGACGATTGAAGGTACTGCCGCCAAGTTATTGATATTGATTTCAATAAAATCTATAAATCGATTCTTCGGTGCGAACTCTTCCAGATAAATCGCAGCGGCTACAGCAACAGGAAAAGAAAGTAACAAGGTGACTAAAATAGTGTATAAAGAGCCAATAACTGCTCCTTTAATACCAGCTTGTTCCGGTTCTCTGGAGTCCCCGGTTTTAAAAAACTGCCAGTTAAAGGATTTATTGACTTTGCCCTTCTCATCTAATTCTTTATAAAGATTGATTGTCAAATCATCAAATCGTTTTTGTTCACCGGTTAAATCAATTTGACCTTTAGCTAATGCATCAAAATTATCGTCAGCGACTAGCTCAATTTTTTGTTTACTACCAATCAACTGAGGATTGTCAACTATCATATCTCTCAATTGGAACTCTGCACCGGTGCTGATAATCGAGAACATAGTTTTCTTTTCAGCACGTTTTTTTACTTCCGGAAACTCTGCAGAAAGAGCTTCTCGAATGATTTTTCTATAATCAACGTCTTTGATCTCTTTGATATCAGATTTTGCAGACACCCCTGTATTTTCTTCCGATAAATCAAGTTCCAACTCAACTTTAGTTTGAATAAACGCCGGAAATGCCTTCATCATGACATCAGATAACAAAATCAACAAGAAAAAGAACGCTACAAAGATAGAGGACAAGCCAACGAACTTAAATATTTTTTCTTTTAAGTATCTGCTTTTAAGGCTCTTTTTAACTTTTTCGGTGTTACTAATCTTACTAATCATACTGTTCTCTGTATTTTCTGACCACATGCAATGCGATGACATTTAATATCAAAGTTGTTACGAAAAGCATTAACCCTAGAGCAAATGCCGCTAATGTTTTGGCACTATCAAACTCCTGATCACCTGTCAGTAATGTTACAATTTGCACAGTAACCGTTGTAACTGCTTCCAAAGGATTCACAGTTAGATTTGCTGCCAAACCCGCCGCCATCACTACAATCATAGTTTCACCAATAGCACGGGAAGCCGCCAATAACACACCACCAACAATTCCGGGCAATGCGGCTGGAATAAGCACTTTGATGATTGTTTCAGACTTGGTTGCACCTAACCCGAGCGACCCCTCACGCATAGCATTTGGAACGGCGGAAATTACATCATCAGCCAGCGATGAAACAAAAGGAATAATCATTATTCCCATAACCACACCGGCTGCCAAGGCACTTTCAGAAGCTACAGAAAGCCCCATTGATGTTCCGAGCTCACGTATAAAAGGAGCAACGGTCAATGCTGCGAAGAAACCGTAAACAACGGTTGGAATTCCGGCCAGAATTTCCAATACTGGTTTGGCAAATGATCTGAATTTTGATGACGCATATTCGGATAAAAATATCGCACTCATCAATCCAAGCGGAACGGAAACAAACAACGCAACTGCGGAAATTAACATGGTTCCTACAAATAACGGGACAGCACCAAATGCTGCTGAAGAACCAACCTGATCACTACGAATCGCTGTTTGCGGTGACCATTCCGTTCCAAACATAAAGTCCAGAATTGGTACTTCTCCGAAAAACCGTAAAGACTCAAATAAAACAGACAGAACAATTCCAACGGTTGTCAAAATAGCAATTGTTGCAGCTAGCAGCAGAATAATTTCAATGACTTTTTCAAAATAAACCCGTGCCGGCGTGTTGATTGTGACTTTTTTGAAACCAAATATTGTCATCAATACCGCCAATGAAATCACAATAATTGTTTTAGCTTTGGATATCAGCGTTTCAAAATTTTGATAATGCTCGTGAACTTTTAATTTGATGGGGTCAACATCCTTTATGTTATCTGTTTTAATATTTTTAATATCATTCAGATACAAGTCCAAATCTTGTCCAATTTCTATATTTTCAGCATGAACATAATTGGTAATGTTACTTTTGAGTAACGGTTCATCAATGATTTCAATGACTAAAAGAACGAGCAAAGCGGGAATTAACGACCACATCGAAGCGACATAACCAAAGTATTTTGGCAAAGTCATTTTGTTGGACTGCTTTTTTCTGTTTACTCTGTAAACAGCATAGATTTTGCGATGCTTTATAAAATAATTAAAGCCTGCGAAAATCAATAAGAATAATACGATAGTACCGGTATTCATATTTTTTTATTCGTGAGCCGTGAAAGCGGGAGAATGTTTGTACATTCTCCCTATTAACATCTTCTTATAAAGAAAGATCGTTTAGATTTTGAACATCATCGACAACTTTTTGATATTTGTCCCCACCAAGTGGAATTAACCCTTTATCGGTTAAGTATCCTTCTTCACCCATGGATTTTTCGCTGGTAAATTCATCCAGAAACTCTTTAATTCCAGGGATTTTGCCAACATGAGCTTTCTTAACATAGAAGAATAATGGACGAGAAACCGGATAAGAACCATCAGCAATTGTTTCAAACTCAGGAGCTGAACCATCAACCAGTGAACCCTTCACCAAATCAGCATTTTGATCAAGGAAAGAAAATCCAAAAATACCTAGTGCGTCCGGATTTTTTTGAAGTTTTTGAATAATCAGGTTGTCATTTTCACCCGCTTCAATATACGCACCATCTTCACGAATGGTATGACAAATGGATTTGTATTTGTTTTTATCTGAATCTTTTGTGGCTTTAATCCAGTCAAACTTTTTACAACCACCTTCCATTGCTAATTCAACAAAAGCATCGCGCGTTCCAGATGTTGGAGGAGGCCCTAATACTTCAATTGCTATTGCAGGAAGCTCTGGATTCACTTCATTCCATGTTTTATATGGGTTAGCTACTAATTCACCATCTTTATCAGTTGGTACTTCCTTCGCTAAAGCTAAAAATAAATCTTTTCTGCTCAATTTGAAATCATGGGAATCGATGGCATTTGCTATAACAATTCCGTCATATCCAATCAAAACCTCAACAATTCCATCGACACCGTTTTCCTTACACATTTCAAATTCACTGGATTTGATTCTGCGGGAAGCATTTGTAATATCGGCAGTATCAACTCCAACACCTTTACAGAAAAGTTTCATTCCACCGCCCGTTCCCGTTGATTCAATTTTTGGTGTTTTAAAATCGGTTGATTTACCAAATCTTTCTGCAACAACGGTAGAGAAAGGATACACTGTTGAAGAACCAACAATAGAAATATAATCTCTTTCAGCTGAACTTGCATTGAAACTTGCAGCTACAGTCAAAGCCAATAAAGTTGATTTAATTTTTTTCATAGTATTTAAACCTAAATTAATAATTGGCGACATAATATGAAAATAATGTGACAAAATTGTTACAATTTTTAATATTGTATAAGTTTTAATTTCTGCTTTGAAATTGTAATTCTCATGTTATATTTTCTGTTGACACGGTTCCTGAACTTGACAATACGCTTGCGTATGGTGAAAATGTTCCGATAAATAAAAATCAGGAACAGCTATGATATTTAAACAGGCAAAAGTTGCATTTATAGACGGTGTACGGACTCCGTTCGCTAAATCACCTGGAGTTTATGGAAAACTCAGATCTTATGATTTAGGTAGAGAAGCTCTGCTGGCACTTAAACAAAGAAACCCCATTCTACAAGACCAATGCGAACAAGTCTCAATGGGATGTGTGATTCATAATTCTGCAACCAGTAATGTCGCCAGAGAAAGCCTCATTGGCGCAGGATATGATTTATCCACTCCTGCTTTCACCGTCACACAAGCCTGCATATCAGCTAATCGTGCGATTACAAATACTGTGGAAGCCATACAAGCTGGAACTCTTAAAACCGCAGTTGCGGGCGGTGTGGAATCAACATCTGATGCACCGGTTCGAATCTCAGATAACCTCAAAGCTGTTTTATTGAAAGCTCAAAGAGCCAAAGGCTTTGGTGATTACTGGAAATTATTCAGACAATTCAAATTTAAAGACCTGATTCCGGTTGCTCCTGCCATTGCTGAATTTTCTACCGGCCAAACGATGGGACAAGACGCAGATAGACTGGCTGCCAGATTTGGTGTCACGCGTGAAGAACAAGACGAATTCGCATTACGTTCTCATCAATTGGCAGCTAAAGCATGGGAAGAGGGCAAATTTAATGATGAAGTCCAAGCAGTAATGCCAGCACCAACTTTTGAACCTTTAGAACAGGATAATACCTTCTATGCTGACAGTAACATGGAAAAACTGTCAAAATTACGCCCTGTATTTGTTAAGCCTAATGGCACAGTTACAGCCGGTAATGCATCTCCTTTAACAGATGGAGCATCTGCATGCTTGCTCATGGATATTGAAGAAGCTAAAAAGCAAGGTTATAACCCCAACATAATCATCTACGGTTATCAATACTCAGCTCATAATCCTGATGGAGAATTATTATTGGGACCGGCATTCACAATTCCGAAACTTTTAAATGAAGCCGGTTTAACTATTGATGATATTGATGTTTACGAAATTCATGAAGCATTTGCCGGACAGGTTTTGGCAAATCTAAAAGCCTTGCAAGATAAAGAATTTTGTGTACACAGATTAGGTCTGAATGATGTATTTGGTGAAATTCCAATGGACAAAATTAATACTCAAGGTGGTTCTTTGAGTTTGGGACATCCTTTTGGTGCAACCGGTGGTCGATTACTGATTTCCGCAGCCAGACGCTTGAATGAATCAGATGGTGAGTATGCCTTGATTTCAGCATGTGCAGCAGGCGGACAAGGTAGCAGTATTCTATTACGAAAACTGAATGTTGAAGCAAAGTCCAAAACCACAAATAAAGTTGCAAAGAAAACTGCAAAAAAAGTGAGTAAAAAAGTGGCAAAGAAAACCACAAAGAAAACAGTTAACAAGGAGAATTCATAATGGCCTATTTCACAATACAAAAACACGATGATGTTGCTGTTGTCGTTCTTGATCAAGCCAATTCACCGGTTAATGTGTTATCCGCAAAAATGCTCGATGATTTTTCAAATCTTATGGATACCATAGAGCAAGATAACGATATTAAAGCTGCAGTTCTTTATAGTGCCAAACCTGATTGCTGGGTTGCCGGTGCCGATATCAAAGAATTCATGCAAATGAAAAGCAGTGAAGAAGCCGGAGAACTATCTCGTGGTGGCAATCAACTCTTAACCCGATTATCCAAGTTAAATAAGCCTGTGATCGCAGCAATCAATGGCGCAACATTAGGTGGCGGAATGGAACTGGCTCTGGCTTGTCATTACCGCATTGCCAGTACCGATAAAAAAACAGTCTTTGGTCTGCCTGAAGTCAAACTTGGACTGTTACCCGGAGGTGGCGGAACTCAACGCAGTGTTAAACTGGTAGGTTTGCGTAATGCTTTGGATATGTTGTTAACCGGCAAAAATGTTTATCCTTTCAAAGCCAAGAAAATTGGCTTGGTTGATGAGTTGATTCATAAGGAAGGATTATTACAAGCAGCAATTAAAACCGCTCGTGATTTTGCTAATAATGGTGGTGTGAAAAGAAAACCTCGCAAAAAAGGAATGTTGGATAAGGTTCTGGAAGGCACTCCGTTCGGACGAAATTTTGTCTTGAAAAAAGCTCGTCAGACAGTTTCAGCAAAAACTAGGGGCAACTACCCTGCTCCGCTAAAAATTCTGGACTGCGTGGAAATCGGTCTGGATAGCGGATTCGATGCCGGTCTGGAAGCGGAATCCGAAGGTTTCGCTTTTCTGCATGGAACCGATGCTTGCAAAAATCTGATTCAATTATTTCTGGCAATGCAGGATAATAAAAAACTCAAAAGCAGTGCTAAAACTCATCAAGTTGAGAATATTTCAATGATTGGTGCCGGTTTTATGGGAGCGGGAATTACAGAAGTTTCTATTAAAGCCGGATATGATGTGGTTCTGAAGGATATTTCATTGAGTGGAATTGGTAAAGCAATGAAAACAATCTGGTCCGATTTTGAGGGATTGGTGAAACGTAAAGCCATGGGTGTGGTTGAACGAGATCAATTGTTATCAAAGGTTAAAGGAACAACATATGACAAAGATTTGAAGAATTCCGAATTAGTCATTGAAGCCGTTTTTGAAGATATTGGATTGAAACAAAAAATTCTCGCGGATGTTGAATCACATTGCAATTCCAGTACAGTTTTTGCAACCAATACCTCATCTTTGCCAATTACTGAAATTGCTGAAAAATCAAAGCATCCAGCCAATGTTATTGGTATGCACTATTTTTCACCGGTTCCGAAAATGCCATTGTTGGAAATTATTGTTACCGAAAAAACTTCAGCACGTGCAAAAGCAATCGCAACCAATGTTGGTTTAGATCAAGGAAAAACAGTTGTCGTGGTTAAGGATGGACCGGGATTTTATACTACTAGAATTTTATCAGCCTTGACTCATGAAGCCATTCAGGTTTTAAAACAAGGAGCATCCATCGAAGATGTTGATAATGCCATGAAAGACTGGGGATTTCCGGTTGGACCTTTGGCATTACTGGATGAAGTTGGAATCGATGTCGCAGCACACATTGCCAGAGGATCACTGGGCGAAATGTTTAAAGAGCGTGGAGTTGAAGAAGACGATACCGTTCAAAAACTTTCAGAAGCTAAGCAATTTGGTCGTAAATCCGGCAAAGGTTTCTATTCCTATCCGAAAAATGGTCGTAAATCGGTCAATAAAGAAATCTATAAATACTTTGGTGGCGAAGAACGCAAAGAACTCGACAAAAAATCGATTCAAAATCAAATTGGTTTGTCGATGGTGAATGAAGCCTTACTCTGCTTGCAGGAAGGGATTCTCTCATCAGCTTCCGATGGTAATTTAGCAGCGATTTTAGGACTTGGATTTCCACCATTCACCGGTGGTCCTTTCAGCTATGTGAATGCGCAAGGAGCCAGTAACATTTTAGCAACTCTGAATGATTTGCATGATAAATACGGAGTGCGTTTCAAACCGGCTGATATTTTAGTTGAGCATGCAAAAGATAATAAATCATTTGTATAATTATTCTGGTCTCAATTTCCCGAATTTCGATTCGGGGAATTTGATTCTATAGGATTTGCTTCCTCAACCAGCTTGATGTCCTATAGCGGTCATCACCAAACCATTGATAAAGATTATCAAGTGTTTCAACGACTTTGTCAAAACCGAGTTTTTCAGCCCAATCAATCAGACCGATGGGATAATTCACGCCTTTTTGCATTGCTAAATCGACAGCTTCTCTGCTACAAACACCGTTTTCAATCGCATCAGCGGCCTCATTGATAAGCATACAAACGGTTCTCATAGCAATTAAAGCCGGATTGTCATCAATAACGACGACTTGTTTTCCGGTATTTTGAGCCAATGCGACTATTTTTTGTTGAATTTCTTGCGGAAAATTACCGGCGAATGAAAGAGTCAAAACCTCTGCTTTTTCATAATCCAAACACAAATCAAATTGGGCAATCGGTTTTGACTTCTGACGTTGCGAACATGTTTGACCATTGCTGAGAACCACTAAGCAGCCATCAATCTCAATTTCAGAATGTTCATTGAGTTTTTCAAAAGGATTTGAAATATCTTCATCGAATTTTTGCAAATTTTCATATCCAACACAATCACTCTGTTCGGAGTTTTGATAATCATAAAAGCCCTGTCCGCTTTTTCGCCCCAACATTCCGGCATAAACCATTTCCTGTTGAATTAATGACGGCTTGTATCTTGGGTCATAAAACATTTCTTGATACACCGTCTTGCTGACGGACAGATTGACATCAATTCCAATCAAGTCCATGAGCTCAAACGGTCCCATGCGAAATCCGGCTGATTGCATAATAGTATCAATTGTTTGATGATTACTGACTTGCTCTTGTAACATCTTCAAAGCTTCGCCATAAAAAGGTCGGGCCACACGATTGACAATAAATCCCGGCGTCGATTCGGCTAATACCGGCATTTTTTTCCAACTTCGGCACAACTCCAAACCGGCTTCCAAATTTTCTTGTGCAGATTTCAGTCCGGCAATCACTTCAACCAATTGCATCACCGGAGCCGGATTGAAAAAATGCAAACCAATCATGTTTTCTGGTTGATTCAAAACGGATGCAATCGCTGTCACAGAAATCGAAGATGTGTTTGTCGTATAAAAAGTATTTACATTACATATTTCTTGTAACTCTTTGAAAAGGTTTTGTTTTATTTCTAAATTTTCAACAATAGCTTCAATCACTAAGTGGCTGTCACTTAATTCTGATAGAGTCTTTACGATTGAAACATGGTTACTAATTAGTTGACTCAGTTCTTCTGAAATCTTGCCTCTTTGAACTCTTGAGTTGAGTCTGTCCATCATTTTTTGTTTGGACTTTTCGGCAAAATCAGAGTTCAAATCATAAACTTTAACATTGTGTCCCGCAGTTGCAGCCACTTCGGCAATTCCCATGCCCATAGTTCCTGCACCGATGACAGCGACATTTTTAAATTTTTCAAGCATTATGAACCTTTAAAGTTTGGTTTTCTCTTTTCAGTAAAAGCATTCACACCTTCTTTAAAATCATGGGTTAAGCCCATTAACCTTTGAACATCTCTTTCAGCATCCAGTTGTTCATTATAAGTATTTTGATAGGATTTTTCCATGAGCTCTTTGATATTTGCCAACGCTAATGTCGGTCGATTGGCAATCGTATTAACCAATTGATTGACTTTGTCCTCGAAATCATCATCAGCATAAGTCGCATAAATCATGCCCCATTCTTCAGCTTTTTGTGCTGAAAGCGGTTCTGCAAGCATAGTCAAAGCCTTTGCACGAGCCAAACCAACCAACTTTGGTAAAATCCATGTGCCATTACAATCCGGAATTAAACCGACTTGCGAAAAAGACTGGATGAATTTTGCCGAATCTTTTGCGACCACAATATCACAATTCAGTGCAATATTCGCTCCAGCTCCGGCAGCAACTCCATTCACTGCACAGATTATCGGTGCTCTGATTTTTTTTAAAATTCTTAGGTTGGTGTTATAACCTTTCTCCAAAGTATCACCCAAGTCCATCGGCTGATCGGTTTTTCTTTCCCCTAAGTCTTGCCCGGCACAAAAACCACGTCCGGCACCTGTTAAAAGCACACAACGCAAATCATCATTGGCAGCAACAGATTTCAAAATCTGAAAAAATTCCACGTGCATGGTTTTTGAAAAAGCATTGAGCTTATCAGGTCGGTTTAACTCGATACGTGCAACATGGTTCTCAACGCTATAGTTGATTGTTTCATAGTTATGATTAGTCATTTGGCAAGATTGTATTTTTGTTAAGCAGAGATTATACTCATTTGCATGAAAAATATCTATGAAATTGACGGAGTCAAACCGGTCATTCACCCATCCAGTTTTGTACACCCTACAGCGGTGATAATTGGCTCGGTACAAATTGGTGAGAATTGCTATATTGGACCAAATGCTTCAATCCGTGGCGATTATGGTACGATAATCCTCGAAAATGGCGTTAATTTTCAGGATATGTGCGTAGCACATGGTTTTCCGAATGGTATCACTTTACTCAAAGAAAACACTCATGTCTCGCATGGAGCGGTGATTCACGGTTGCACCATCGGTAAAAACTGCATGGTCGGAATTCAATCCGTCATTATGGATAATGCCGAAATCGGTGATGAATGCATGATAGCCGCACTCAGCTATATCAAACCCAACTTCAAAGCCCCTGCTCGTTCCATCATTGCCGGAATTCCCGCTGAAATCAAACGCCCGGTCACCGACAAAGAAATCAACTGGAAATCCGAGGGAACTGCCTTGTATCAACAACTCGCAACCAGAAGTCTTGAAAGTATGAAACAATGTGAGCCTTTAACCGATATTTCTCAACAGAAAAAGCTGGATGTTAAGAAGTTTAAACCGTTGAGGTGATCAATTGACTCATTATTATAAAGGGTTATTAGTTATAAGAGCTTAGGATTAACGGTTTGGCTATGTGGCGTGCGGGAAAGACGAATTGGCGTTTTTGCCACGGAGAAATGCGGTTGAATTACCCGGCTGTACCCCACATTACATATAGCTTTTGTTAGCCACTGCTGTTTTATTCCTCATAATAAAGCGAGTCAAGAAATGCAGCTCTTGAATCGCAAATTAATCTTTCCGTTTTATCTTTTGGTTCAGGATTAATCCACCAATCAGAATCATAGATTCTTTCAATAATATCATCCCAATATCGGTCATAATTAAGTCCTGACTTAACAATTCCAAAATCTTTGCATAATTCTGATTTGTTTTTACTGTCGAGACATACAAAAACATCTGGTCTTTTCATTGCTAATAAACGAGTGGCTGTGCCTAAATAGATTCCTGGAAATACAGATGTATATTTTTTTAGAAATCTTTGAAAATGAATCTTTGTAATTTGACCAGATAGAGGTATTTCATCAAGAGCGTTAGAAATAATTTCATCATTTTCTCCAATTCGGTTTTTAAATTTTCCAGCTCCTTGCATGCTCCCAAAGTAACCCCAGTACACATCATTGTCAACTTTAAGCCTGTTTGGAATGCCCGCAATAAATTTTCTTTCATCATCGCTCATGTATTTGAATGACTCAACTTTTTCAAAAGATGTTCTGGCAATCTTAAGGACTTTTAGTCGAGATGTTAAAGAATGATGTTTTTCTTCATTCACTCTAATTATGAACTGTTTCCAGTCCATATTTGCAACTGGAACTAAATAAAGAGGTTTACTCTTTTTTGTCCTTTTATTTTTACAATTTCCATAGACTCCAGATAGGCTGTTAATTTTGGGTCTGTGGTTTTTCCAAACTTTTCGATAATTCTTTAATTCTTTCTTGTCAAAAAGAGTTGAATCATTCCATGTTGAGTCAACGATTTCAAGTACCTCGGAAAGAATTTTATTTGCTTTCTTGTTTTTAGAATTAATTAGTGTTGAAATCTCAGTATTGACATTAAATGCTGCTCCTGTGAAATTGGCACTTCCCGTTAATATTTCCCAGTCGAATTTTGAATTATAAAAAAGATATAATTTGGGATGAAAAGTACCTTCTGGCTGTTTTATATAGCGAACGGTGCTTAAATCTAAGAAGTTTTCTATAAAATTGGGATGAGTCTGATAGAAATGAATCCCAACAATTATTTTTTTAATTCTATCTCTGAACTTATCCAATTTCTCAAAAGCCAAAGATGATGGACTTGCCCAAGCAGTCAACCAGTAATACTCGTTATAAGATTTAAGTAACCTTATAAACTCTTTTTCAAATGTTTTTGAATCGGCAATTAGTTTCATTTGTCGTTTTTAATGGTTGTGGCTAACATCTTTGGCTATATGTTAATCTTTATTTCGTATAAAACGAAGAATAAGTGTTTTTGTATGAAAAAGCAATTATTGAAAAGTTCATACGGCAACTCAGAATAGAAAACTATTCTTAGGCAACTGTGTAAAACGATTCTTCAGCTTTAAAGCTATTTTTCCAGTTTTTGAAAAATTGTATGTGTTTCAGGCTTAACCCCAAACCAAATCTCAAAAGCTGCGGCAGCCTGTTCGATAAGCATTCCAATGCCGTCGTATGATTGAATTTTCATTGAGTCACAAAAATCCAGAAATGGTTGTGCAGCTTTGCCGTAGCTCAGGTCGTAACCCTGAGTTTTTGAATGGATGTGTTGTTGTTTAAACTTGAGAGTTTGTCCTTTGTGGCCGAGGGAACTGGCGTGAATAATAAGATCGAATGATTGATTGAAATCTTTGAGTTGTTCGAAAGTCATAGCTTTTGAATTATTGGAAACAGCTATTTTCTCTGCCTTTTCGATACTTCTGTTGGTTATAACTAAAGACTTTGGCTTGTTTTTCATGATTTCAGGGACAATTCCCTGTGCAGCTCCTCCGGCTCCCAGAATCAATATATTCTTGCCGTTACAGTCAATATGACAACGGTTGGATAAATCATTAATAAAACCGATTCCATCGGTATTTTCTCCGCAAATTTGTCCTTCGACATCCAGATATAGAGTATTGACAGCATGAGCTTGTTTCGCTGTTTCAGAAATATTTTCAATAGAATCAATCACTTGCTGTTTATGCGGAAGTGTCACATTAGCTCCGTGTCCGCCATTTTTGGAGAAATCAATCACCGTTTGGTGTAGATTTTCTGACTCAACCTGAATTAAATCATATTGAATTTTTAAATCGAACTGTTCGGCAAAATTCTGATGAATCTTAGGCGATAAGCTGTGACTCACCGGATTGCCGAATAATGCCAGTTTAAAGGTTTTACTCATTGAGATATTCTAAAACCCGATCGGCATAATAAGTCAGAATAGCATCGCATCCCGCTCTTTTGAAACACAACAAACTTTCAAGAATCGCTTTTTTCTCGTCTAAAAAACCATTGTCTATCGCACTTTGCAGCATCGCATACTCGCCACTCACCTGATAGGCAAAAACCGGTGTGTTAAATGTTTCAGATGCCGATTTAATAATATCCAGATAAGGCAAGCCGGGTTTAACCATCACCATATCTGCTCCTTCATCAATATCCATAGCGATTTCATCCAAAGCCTCTTTGCCATTGGCAGGATTCATCTGATAGTTTTCCTTGGTGCTTTTACCCAAATTTCCGGATGAACCCACCGCATCACGGAAAGGTCCGTAAAAACAACTGGCATACTTTGCCGAATAAGCCAGAATCGAAGTGTTGATATAACCATTGGATTCCAACGCTTCACGAACTTTCAGAATCCGTCCGTCCATCATATCTGACGGAGCGACAATATCTACACCGGCTCTGGCATGTGAAACCGCTTGTTTGCAAAGAACTTCGACTGTTTCATCATTCAAAACATAGCCACTTTCATCAATCAATCCATCTTGTCCATGAATTGTAAACGGATCGAGCGCAATATCAGAAATCACTAAAATTTCAGGCAATTCCGATTTGATTTTACGAATGCTTCTTTGCACTAAACCGTCAGAGTTATATGCTTCCTCTGCTTGTTCCGATTTCTTTTCGGCGGTCACTACCGGAAACAACGCCACGGCTTTCAAACCCATCGAATATAATTTTGCGAGTTTCTCAATTAATAAATCCTGAGACAAACGATAAACGCCGGGCATGGACTTGATGGATTCTCTGCGATTTTCACCTTCGAGTACAAACACCGGCCAGATTAAATCTGATGAATTCAATGTATTTTCAGCGGCTAAATCTCTGATTGATTGGGTGTATCTGAGTCTTCTTTTTCGTGTTAACGGATATTTTTGCATAAGTATTTCAATTTATTTCTTAAATAACTCTTCTTCAATATTTGCGAATGCTTTAAATTCTAACGCATTTCCACAGAAATCGTATAAAAACATGGTCGCTTGTTCACCAACTTGACCTTCAAAGCGAATATAAGGTTCAATAACAAAGTCCAGATTGTGGCTTTCGAGCTTATCTCTGAGTTGTTTCCATTGTTGCATTTCCATAACAATTCCGAAATGTGGAACAGGCACACTTTTACCGTCAACCGGATTATGATGCTTTTCATTGTTGTTGTTTTCAGCTAGATGACAAACCAACTGATGGCCAAAAAAATTAAAATCAATCCAGATATCACTACTACGACCTTCTTCACAGCCTAAAATTTCACCATAAAACTCACGAGACTTTGTTAAATCGTCAACCGGAATTGCCAGATGAAAGGGTGTTAATGCATTCATAATTCTATTTTCTGTTGAAATAATTAAATAAAGTATTATATTAGCATCAACTAATATAATCTATTGGTTCATTGAATGAAGTTTAAAATATTAAAGTCAGTTATCATTTTGATACTCCTATACATTTTTGTAAGTACAGTTTTCATGAAAAATAACACTTCGGTATCAAACTTACTCGGACTCAAAGGATTATACTGCGATAAAAAATAAATTCACTCATTTATCTACTTTTTTCAAATGCATAAATTACTCTGACAAGATATAATATCCAGTCCAAATTTTGAGGTAAAAATGACTCCAACACGAAAAAAACGCCTGTTAGCTCTTTCAGTGATACTTTTGGGCGTAGCCATTGCCACCGCATTGATATTAACTGCATTCAAAGAAAACATTCTGCTCTATAAGTCTCCAACAGAAGTTCATAATGGCGATTATCCAAAAGAAGGTCGGAATTTCCGTATTGGCGGAATGGTGAAAAAAGGCAGCATTGTCAAGTCAACAACATCTCTGGATGTGGATTTTGTAGTGACTGATTATGCCAAAGACATCGCAATCAAATACACAGGTCTTTTACCTGATTTATTCAGAGATGATCAAGGTGTCGTAGCCATTGGCAATCTGGATAAAAATAATGTTTTCCATGCGGAAGAGATTTTGGCAAAACATGACGAAAACTATATGCCTCCTGAAGTTGCTGACTCGCTGAAAAAAGCCAAAGAAAGCCCGGATTACAAAGGAAAGGATTAACAATGCTTGCTGAAATTGGACAATTCACCCTCGCCTTTGCACTGGTTGTTTCCTTATTGCTGACAATATTACCGATTTGGGGCTTTTATACAAATAACTCACAGTTGATGAAAACAGCACGTCCATTGGCGTATTTGCAACTGATTTTCACATTGACTTCATTTTTAATTCTGGTGACATTATTCGTGATTCAGGATTTTTCTGTGGCTTATGTCTGGCGAAATTCAAACCTGATTTTACCGGTTCGTTACCGAATTTCTGCAACCTGGGGAGCTCATGAAGGTTCCATGTTGCTTTGGGTGACGATTCAGGCATTATGGACAGCCATGGTTGCGTTGTTCTCAAAATCTTTGTCTCTGAAACAAATTGCCAGAGTTTTAGCTATTCTGGGTGTTATTTCTCTCGGATTCGCAGCATTTGTTTATATCACTTCCAATCCATTCTTAAGGACATTTCCCGCACCGATGGATGGCAATGATTTAAACCCGCTTTTGCAAGACATTGGACTTATTATTCATCCACCTATCTTATACATGGGGTATGTGGGATTATCGGTTCCTTTTGCTTTATCAGTTACTGCATTATTGGGTGGAAAAATTGATGAAAACTGGATACGCTGGTCTCGTCCGTGGACGAATATTGCCTGGGGATGCTTAACTCTAGGAATTGTCCTTGGAAGTTGGTGGGCTTATTATGAGCTCGGCTGGGGCGGCTGGTGGTTTTGGGATCCGGTTGAAAATGCGTCATTTTTACCCTGGCTGGCAGCGGTTGGTTTGATTCACGTTCAGGCTGTGAGTGAAAAACGCAATGCTTTCCGTGGTTGGACGGTATTATTGGCAATCATCGCATTCAGTTTGAGTGTACTAGG
>JAGRJP010000042.1 GCA_020442665.1 Lysobacterales bacterium | reverse complement strand
GAAGTGGAACACATTTTGACAGACTTATTATTTATCAAAGACGGAAGAATCGTTCTTGATTCCAGCATGGAAGAACTGACAGCCGATTATCTGGAAGTCATGATGCCATCGGAAAATTATGAGGATGGTATGAGCTTTAACCCTTTAACTGTGAGAAAAATATTCGGAAAATATGTCATGCTGTTTAAAAATGTCAATCGCGGTGAGTTATCCGCTTTGGGTGAGGTGCAAAGACCGGGAGTGGCTGATCTCTTTGTGGCGTTGCTGAAAGATGGAGGTTTGTCATGATTAAAACAATGAAAGCATTGGTCAGAAGGGAGTTCTGGGAAAATCGCGGGGCTTTTGTCAAGACACCAATTATTGTTGGAATTGTATTCTTGGTTTTAACACTAGGTGCTTATATCACTACATTGGTTCTTGCCAAGAAAACAGGTAGTAATGAAATACTAAAGGATGGAGTTTTGGAGTTAGCAAGTATTGAGACTGGGAAATTAGGATTATTCTGGGATATGCAAGTGCTATCGAGCTCTACTTTGTATTTTATGATTTTATTTTTCATAATTTTCTTTTATCTTCTAGGTTCTTTGTTTGACGACCGTAAAGATCAAAGCATTTTATTTTGGAAATCATTACCGATCAGTGATGCTATGACAGTCTCATCAAAATTACTGACTGCTTTGGTCTTTGCTCCATTGTTTTTTATGGGAATATACATCTTTGTATTTTTTGCTGAAATGATATTATTCTCTATTATTTTGATGATTCACGGGCTCAACCCAATAAAGTTAGTGTGGATACCAATGAACTATTTTGCAACTTTTAAACTTCTGTTTCTTGGAATTGTTGCCAAGATGCTTTGGGGATTGCCAGTTTATGGTTGGTTAATGTTTAGTTCTGCTGTCAGCAAAAGGAGACCATTTTTATTTGCTGTACTAATACCGTTGCTTGTGAGTGCAATCTGGTATTGGATAAATGTACTGACTTTCAAATTTACTAATTGGAGTATGTTTAAAGAGCCTTTGAGATATTTATCACACGGTTTGTTTCCATATGCATCAACTGATTGGAAAGGAGAAAAGTTTCGTTTTGAAATAGAAGACGGCTCAACCATTAACGCAATCACTGATGGAATGATAAACTCGATGCTTGGAACTAAGATTGTTTATGGTGCTATTTTCTTTGTGGTCTTTTTCACTCTGTCCATTTGGATAAGAAGATATAGAAATACCATCTGATTTCGCATAAAATACCGAAAGTCACTGAAAAAGCGACAGTTTCTATGTCGCTTTTTTATTGTAAAGCATACTGAATCAATTCTTAAAAAACAATCTATGGCAAATCATCTTAAAATTTTTCACTTGAATGGTTTTCAGATGCGTCATGGTGGAGAAATCAATCAGGGAATTCTTGCTTACGAAACCTGGGGACAGCTCAACGAAGATCAATCAAACGCTATTTTGATTCTGACCGGTTTATCAGCCGACTCGCACGCTGCCAGTCATAGCGAAAGAGACACAGCCGGTTGGTGGGAGTACATGATTGGCCCCGGCAAAGCGATTGATACTGATAAATGGTTTGTATTTTGTGCCAGTTCCCTCGGTAGTTGTAAAGGTTCAACCGGACCTTGTTCACCCAATCCATACACCAAGCAGGCCTATAAATTTACATTTCCGGACTTGACTCTGGAAGATATTGCCAATTCCGCATTTTCTGCAATTCAATCATTAGGAATATCGCAATTAGCATGTGTGATAGGACCATCAATGGGTGGTATGTCGTCATTGGCATTGATATTACAGCATCCGCAATGCACCCGACACATGATAAACATAGCATCTGGTTGTCATTCCGAACCATTAAGTACTGCCATACGATCGCTGCAACGCGAAGCTATTTTACTAGATGAAAACTTTAACAATGGCAATTACTCCAGTGATGAATGGCCAACCAAAGGTATGAAACAAGCCCGCAAACTCGGCATGTTATCCTATCGTTCCGGGTTGGAGTGGAAAGATCGTTTCCCAAGAAAACTGCGTCAACGACCACACAAACCTTTCGGAATTGAATTTCCTGTTGAAAGTTATTTGGAATATCATGCCGAAAATTTTATCCACAAATTCGATCCGGTCAGTTATATTTATCTCTCACGGGCAATGGACTGGTTTGATGCTTTTGATTATGCAAAAACCGACCGATGCAACCCATTCAAAAATGTTGAATTACAATCCGCTTTAGTTATGGGAGCAAAAACTGACTTGCTTTTCCCCACGCACCAACAAAAAGAAATCGCTGAATTATTATCGAAAACCGGCTGCAATTCCACACTCAAAATCACCGACTCCATTCAAGGCCACGATGCATTCTTGGTCGATGAAGAAAATTATTCAGCAGAAATTGCTGAGTATTTGAATCAATTAGAAATTTAATTTCAGACCCGTCTTTTAGAGTCTCTGTTCATACTTATCAAAAGATAAGTATTAAGTTTTTTGCAGTTTTCCTCAAAAAACTGTAAAATCCCCCGGCAATTTCAAACAAGGAGAAAAAATAATGATAACAAAAGAAGAAATTGTTTCAAACTGGCTGCCAAGATACACAGGAACGGAGCTCAAAGATTTTGGCAAGTACGTTTTGCTCACCAACTTTTCCGATTATGTTTATCGGTTCTGCAAACACACCGGAGCAGAAATTCAGGGTGAAAACCGTCCAATGAGCAATGCCACCCATGATGGTATTTCAATCATTAATTTTGGTATGGGTTCTGCGAATGCCGCCACAGTCATGGATTTACTCAGTGCTATTGAACCTAAAGCGGTGTTGTTTTTAGGTAAATGCGGTGGTTTAAAAAAGAAAAATAAACTGGGTGATTTGATTCTGCCATTAGCAGGCATTCGTGGAGAAGGAACATCCAATGATTATTTACCCCCGGAAGTCCCAGCATTACCATCGTTCAAATTGCAAAAAGCGGTTTCCGCAACGATTGCTGATTACGATAAAGATTATTGGACAGGAACGGTATTCACCACTAATCGTCGGGTTTGGGAACACGATGAAGAATTCAAAAATTATTTGCGAAAATGTCGTGCCATGGCGATTGATATGGAAACCGCAACGATTTTTTCTACCGGTTTTGTCAATCAAATTCCGACTGGAGCTTTATTGTTGGTTACTGATCAGCCAATGATTCCTGAAGGCGTTAAAACCGAAAAAAGTGACAATCAAGTTTCCAAATCCTATGTTGATGATCATATCAAAATAGGTATTGATGCCTTGAAAGAAATTAAAAATGACGGTTCATCCATGCGTCACCTGAAATTTGGTGGATGGGAATAACTACAAATTATTTTGATATTTTTCTGCCATGAAGTGCATGCCGTTCTTGAAGAACTAATTGCGCAATCCTTCATAAACTTCATATTCTACATGGTGAATCAATTTATTTTTTCAGTTCTTTCCACTTGGCTTTCAAAGCTGTTTGCACCAGCGGGTTGACAAAGCCGGAAACGTCTCCATCGAGTTTGGAGATTTCTTTCACCAAGGATGAAGATATAAAACTGTATTGTTCCGCCGGAGTCAGAAACATGGTTTCCACATTGGGAATCAAACGGCGGTTCATACTGGCAAGTTGAAATTCGTACTCAAAATCCGAAACCGCTCGCAGTCCACGCAGAATGACTTTGGCATTGACTTGTTTCACAAAATCAGCCAGCAAAACATCAAAGCCCATAACTTCAACATTCGTGTATGGCTTTAAAACTTCATTTGCCATATCAATACGATCCTGAAGGCTAAAAGTTGGCCCTTTTCCGGTTGAATCAGCAACGGCAACAATCAGAGTGTCATAAACTTCACAGGCACGTTTCACTAAATCCGAGTGTCCGTTTGTAATTGGATCAAATGTTCCCGGATAGACAGCAATTAATGGTTTTTCAGGCATTAGTTTTCCCCGTATTTTGTTTTTGCCAGAGTTCAATTTTAACCTGCCCGGCTGACTTTGTGCGCAATAATTCCCAATTATCCGGCAAATTCACCACTTCCTGATTGATTCCAAATTCACGATACAGCAAACCTCCGCTACCAATTTTTGACAAACTCAAATTGGTTAGTTCGTCTATTAAATTATTAGCAAAAGGCGGATCGAGAAAAATAATATCCGTCGTTTCGGTTGTATTCTGCAAAAAAGACTGCGCAGATTGATTGAAAACTTGGACGTTTTCAAAAGCAAATTCTTGAGTGATGTTTTTTAGTTGCTTGGACACTTGTGTGTCCATTTCGATCAGCTTTACCTGTTTCGCTCCTCTGGAAGCCGCTTCAAATCCCAAAGCACCTGTCCCGGCACACACATCCCAAACAGTTCTGCCCGGCAATTTCATTTGTAACCAGTTAAACAAGGTCTCACGCAAGCGATCGCCTGTTGGACGTAATCCTTCTTTCTCAAGAACAGGAATTCTGCGACTGCGATGTGTTCCCGAAATAATACGAATTGTATGCTTAGATTTTGCCATAAATTAAGCAATTGGTTAAAATGCAACATTGTATCAAGATTTCGGATTAAACAATGCTTAAATTTTTCAAGAAAAAGGATAAAAACAATAAAGCAGATAATAAGGATAATAACGCCAGCATAGAAGACACAACCGTTTCAAAGGCTGGTAGCACTGATATTCCGAATTCTGAACAACAAATTGATGCGGAACAAAGAAAAGCGATTGCCAGTGCAACCACACAGGTTCATGAAGAAGTTCAAGAAACAGTAGAATCAAAAACTCAGGAAGAAACCCAAAGCGAAAAACTCGAACAAAAATTATCCAAGTCCAGAAATGGTTTCGGTAAGAAAATGAAGCATGTGTTTTCATTCAAGAAATCCATTGATGATGATTTGTTTGATGATATTGAAACTACATTGCTGATGGCGGATGTTGGAGCGCAAGCCACAATGGAAATTGTTGATAATACCGCTAAATCAGTTAAAAGACGGAAACTGAGCGATTCTCAAGCCGTCTATGAAGCTCTGAAATTGAACTTACAGAACTTAGCTGAAAACGTGCAAAAACCATTGGTTATTGATGAAAGCAAGCAACCATTCGTTATCTTGGTGGTTGGTGTTAATGGCGTTGGAAAAACGACCACAATCGCTAAATTGGCGCGCAATTTCAAAGCACAGGGCAAATCTGTTATGCTTGCTGCCGGAGATACTTTCCGTGCTGCTGCGGTGGAACAATTGAAAACCTGGGGAGAACGTGAAAACATTCCAGTGATAGCTCAATCAACCGGATCAGATTCGGCTTCGGTGATTTTTGATGCGATGAGTTCAGCAAAAGCCAAAGGAATTGATATTTTAATTGCCGATACAGCAGGCCGTTTGCACACACAATCGAATCTGATGCAGGAACTGGCAAAAATCGGACGCGTGATGAAGAAAAATGACGAAACTGCTCCGCATGAAACCCTCATTGTCGTTGATGGCGGAACCGGGCAAAATGCCGTTTCTCAAGTCAAAGAGTTCAATAACTCTACTCAACTAACAGGCATAGTTATCACCAAACTGGATGGAACCGCCAAAGGCGGAGTTTTATTTAATCTTGCCAAAGAGTTTGGTATTCCGGTTCGTTTTATTGGTGTTGGTGAAAAATCATCTGACCTCAAACCATTTGTCGCTTCTGAGTTTGTAGAAGCGTTATTAGGTTAGAGTTTTAAAAACAGCCTTGTTGCCTAATGCAATTCGGCTGTTTTCTTTAAATTAACTTCTTAATCCAATACCTTTATTCAGCATATAAAGACAAATAGCGGTTAGAACCACAACAAAAGTCAGAATAATGCTATAAGCAACAGTTAAGCTCACATCACTGACCCCAAGAAAACCATATCTGAAAGCATTCACCATATACAAAACCGGATTGAACTTGGAGACTGTTTGCCAAAAATCTGGTAGCAATGAAATCGAATAAAACACACCGCCAAGGTAAGTTAAAGGCGTGAGAATAAATGCCGGAATAATGGCAATATCATCAAATTTATTCGCCAGACAAGCGTTAATAAAACCACCCAAAGCAAAAACTACGGAAGTCAAAACTACTGTTGAAATTACAATCCAGTAATTATGAACTTGAATTTGTGTGAAAAACAGCGAAATAATGGTCACAATTCCACCAACCATGAGACCGCGAGCCAAAGCACCCAGAACATGACCAAATAAAATCACCCAGTTTGGCATTGGAGAAACCATCATTTCTTCAATGTGCTTACTGAATTTGGCTCCAAAGAATGATGAAACAATATTTCCGTAGGAATTCGTAATAACAGACATCATCACCAACCCGGGAACAATAAAAGCCATATAATCAAAGCCACCCATTTGCCCAATTCGGCTGCCAATCAGGTTTCCAAAAATTACAAAATACAATGTCATTGTGATTGCCGGTGGCAAAATAGTTTGCGACCAGATGCGTAAAATACGAACAATTTCTTTCCGGCAAAGAGTGTATAGCGCGACCAAATTATTCCCCTTCATTTTTTTGCTCCTGTGTCATCTTGTAAAACAACTCTTCCAAACGATTGACCTTATTGCGCATGGAAAGAACTTTATAGCCCATCTCATCAATTGTCTTGATGGATTCATTCAGTGCTTTGGATTTTGGTACATCAATTTGAATCGAATTCTCGTCAGTGACCTCTGCATTCAATGCTTTCAATAAATCAGCTTCAGGCTTCTTATCCAAATCGAGGATGAAAGTTTCAATATCCAGAGTGGTCAGTAACTGTTTAATAGTTGTGTTTTTAATAATTTCGCCATGATTGATAATAGCCACATTTTTACATAACTGTTCCGCTTCTTCGAGATAGTGAGTTGTCAGGATAATAGTTGTACCAGCATTGGCAATTTCTTCAACAAATTCCCACATCGAACGACGGATTTCAATATCCACACCGGCAGTCGGCTCATCCAGAATTAACAATTTAGGCTCGTTCATCATCGCACGGGCAATCATTAATCTTCGCTTCATTCCACCGGAAAGCATGCGCGACATGGATTTTCTTTTATCCCAAAGCTGTAGTTGTTTGAGATATTTTTCAGCTCTTTGAATTGCAGTTTTTCGTGGAACACCATAATAACCGGCTTGATTCACCAAAATATCCATTGGTTTTTCAAACATATTAAAGTTAAATTCCTGCGGAACCAAGCCAATATGTGATTTAACCTTGTTTCTTTGCTTGGTTAGATTATCACCAAAGACTTCAACATCACCGGAACTGGCGGTAACCAATGATGAAATAATACCGATTAAAGTCGATTTCCCGGCACCATTCGGACCTAGCAAAGCAAAAATTTCGCCCGCTTCCACTTCAAGATTAAGCCCCTTGAGTGCAACCGTTCCATTTTTATAAGTTTTTTTCAGATTTGATACTTTTAAAGCTGCTGTCATAATGTTTAGATATTTTGGTAAATTCATAAATAGAAACAGTCCAATTTGACTGAAATATTTATGGATTTACAATTTGAGATTCACAGAAACGATTAAGAAAGTCTCTGACACAACACTTCAATCTATATTAGGTCACAATGGTGATATTTCAAATTAAAAATTAGAATATTTAGGATTATTGTTTATCATATCTGCTTTAGAAATGATGTACTAAATTTAGAATTTAAAATAAATTGGCTAGTTTGCCATCTATTTACAAACAAGTGTATTTTTCAACAAGATGAAAGCAAACTGATAATAGCCAAATGACATCTTTTAAAAGAAACTTTCACTGTATATTTTCATGATTTAAATAACTTTTGCTTGATACAACCTACTGCCTTGAAGTTGGAATAATTTCCATTTCAACTTCTTTGTCATCACGTATCACTTTGGCTTTGACGGTTTTACCAACTTTTAAGGCTTGTAAGACATAGGTGAAATCATAGATATTTTCAATCTTAGTTCCTGCCAGTTCAATCAGTAAATCACCGCTCTGGATTCCGGCTTTTTCTGCCGGTGAACCTTTAGTTGCTCCGCTAAGCAATACTCCTTTAGCATCACTGGCATAATCAGGGATTGTTCCCATGTAGGCTCGCATTCCTCCACGAGTGCCTTTTTCTTTTTTTCGAGCCTGTTTTTGAAAGTCTAACGCATCATCATGCATGGATAATCCACGAGTGATGAGTGACATGAGTTTAGATGTTTTAGCCAATCCTTCATAATTGATTAAATTTTCGGTGTCTCTGGGCGTGTGATATTCTGTGTGTGAGCCTGTGAAAGCGGATAATATTGGCACATTGAACAAATAAAAACTCATGGCATCGGTTGGTAAATAAGCATCATCCTGCATAGTAATATTCAAACCAACCGGAACATTTCTTTGTTCGATAATTGATTTCCATTGCTTGGATGAACCGATTCCCTGCATCACCAGAGAATCACGCAGACGGCCAATCATATCCATATTTAAATTTGCCAGAAATACTTCTGACAAATCTTTTTTATCAAAAGTTTTAACGAAATGATTTGAACCTAACAAACCCAATTCCTCTCCTGACCAGAATGCAAAAATTACATCTCGTTTCGGCTTGAATTTGTTTTGATTTTTTAACATTACCAGATACTCGGCGGCTAAAAGCAAACCACTCACACCGGAGGCATTATCATCCGCACCGGGATGGACCATGCCGATTTCATCACCTTTAGCCAAAGATGTAGAGCTTTCACCATGACCTAAATGATCATAATGTGCACCAAGTATCACCGCCGGCAAATCGGTACTACCTTTGATGTAGGCGATAATATTTTTACCGGTTTTCTTATCTTGCACGAGGTCAATCGTTGCTGAAACTTTGACATCCGGAATATCAAATCCCATGACGAAGTCACCTTTATCGAGTTTCTTTTGAATAGCGCTCCAGTCTTTCCCCATGTTATTCAACCACTCTTCAGCAATGTCGCTAGTTATCGAAATAACTGGCATACTGCCGTGAGCTGTTGATGAATCATAAGTTAAAGGAATCAATTGGCTTTTGACGATGGTGTCTAGAGCAGTTACAAAAATAACTCCGGCGGCTTCATGTTGTCTAGCATTGAGAACTTTGCTTCGTTCACTTGCAAAAGCATTGATTTTAACTCTTTGTTCACTGGAAATATCTTCCGGCATAAAACGTTGAATCAACACCCATTTGCCTTTAACGTCTAAGTGAGTGTATGAATCATAGTTATCACCCGGTTTATCGCCTTCAGGTTCAGTAATTCCATATCCGGCAAAAACCACACCAGCCTCTTCAAAATCACCCAATCCCGAAAAAACAAGTGGTCTGAAATCTTTGTCCAGTTGATAGTCTTTACCGTTTACAGAAAATTGGTTATTTTTTCCTAAATGAGTTCCTGCTGTAAATTCAAAAGGATGAAAATAACTTTCGGAATTCCATGGACGAATACCAATTTCCTTCAACTGAGTGCTAATATAAGCAGCGGCTTTCTCTTCGCTCTCAGTTCCAGTCAACCTGCCACCGGCTTCAGTCAATTTGGCAACATGCCTTTTGGCGGTTTCAATATCAGCTTTAGAAACTGATTTAGCATCGGCAGCAAAATTGAATCCTAAAATTAAAATCAATATCAAAGTTTTCATTGTAATATTCCTCAATTATTACAACCCCAAAGCCTGTAAGGCTACCTGATGATTCCAGTCTGCACGATAAATTTGCGAGAGATTGTTGTTGTCTTTTTTACGAGTCCAGTAAAGCTCATTGCCTTCAGGAGTAAATACCGGCAAGCCGTCAAAGCCTTCCAGATTGCTGACTCTGATAGGTTCATGATTTCCTTCGGCATCAACAATATACAACTCAAAATTGGCAAACCCATTTTTGTTGGTTGTAAAAACAATGTATTTTTGCGAGGGGTGATAATAAGGCGCCCAGGACATTTTGCCCTCGTGAGTGATTTGTTTTTTGTCTGTTCCATCAATATTCATCGAATAAATCTCAGCAATCATGCCATCTTCGGTGAATTTACGCCAAACGATACGTTTGCCATCCGGAGAGAAGAACGGACCACCATCATAACCTCTTTCAGTTGTCAGTTGTTTGACATCGCTTCCGTTAGAGTTCATGATAAAAATATCTATCATGTAGGATTTATCGAGTTCGAACAATTTTATCTCTTCCTCAGACATACCACCTTTTCCGTTATAAGCATTACGGTTGGAAGCAAAAGCAATTAGCTTGCCATCCGGTGAAAAACTTCCTTCGGCATCATAACCAAGTTCTGTGGTCAGTTGTGTGAGTTCTTCGCCTTTATTTACAAACAAATCAAAATATTCATCATAATCCCATGAGTATCTGCGTTCTTTGCCGGAATTTCTGAAATCAATTTCCGCTTTTTGTTTTTTCAAGGCATCACTGTCTAGATGTGTTGAAGCGTACAGAATTTGCTCGCCATCGGGATGAATCCAAGCGCAAGTGGTTTTCCCAACTCCATTGGAAATCATTTCAACATCACCGAACTCTAAATCCATAGTGTAAATTTGGTAAAACGGATTGCCATCATGCCTTTCGCTTTGAAAAACAATCTTGGAACCATCAGCTGAAAAATACCCTTCGCCGGCTCTTCGTCCTTCAAAAGTCAAACGACTTATATTGGTCATTAGTTCAGCATCTTTGGGTGAAGTCGTTTCAGACATCGGCGGTGGTTTAGGGGTTTCGAAAGTAGATTTTTGATAGTTTCTTTGACTACATGAAGTGCATAAAAGCACTATTATTGGGATAAAAATTTTCATTAATTTTTCCATAAACTATTAACTAAACTGACCAGCTCACTGGCGTATTTTTCTGCAAGGTTCTCATCTTTTGCTTCAACCATCACTCTGAGCATTGGCTGAGTCCCGGATGCACGAATCAATGTTCGACCATCATTGCCTAGAACTTTGTCTATTTCAGTTGAGAGTGAAACTACATCTTTATGCTGAGCTAAAGTCTTGGCATTTTCAACAGTAATATTTATCAGAACCTGTGGATATAGAGGAATCTCATCGGCTAGTTCTTTGAGATTTTTTCCTTCCTTAATCATCACCGATAACACCATCAAAGCACTAACAATTCCGTCTCCTGTGGTCGCCAAGTCCAGATTGAGAATATGTCCTGAAGACTCTCCACCCAGATACCAATTGTTTTTTCGTAATAGCTGATGAACGTAACGGTCACCGACATCCGCTCTGAGGAAATCAATTCCTAAATCACTCAGACCGCTTTGCATGGCTTGATTGGACATGAGAGTTCCCACAACTCCACCATTGAGTTTGCCATTTTTATGAAGATGTTTGGCGACGATAAAGATCAACTGATCACCGTCAATCACTTGTCCATAGTGATCAATCATCAAAACTCTGTCACCATCACCATCCAAAGCAATCCCTAAATCTGCTCCGGTTTCTAAAACTTGTTCCTGCAATATTTGCGGATGAGTTGAACCACAATCAGCATTGATATTTAAACCATCGGGTTTGTTGGCAATGACGGTAACGTCAGCACCTAATTCGGAGAAAACTTGCGGAGCAATATGGTATGTTGCACCATTGGCACAGTCGAGTACAATTTTTAATCCAGCTAGGCTTTTCTGGCGAGGGAAACTGCTTTTACAGAACTCAATATAACGACCGGCAGCATCATCCACGCGTTTGGCTTTTCCTAATTTCTCACTGGAAACAGTTGCAAAGTCTTTATCGATTTCATTTTCAATGGCTAATTCGAGTTCATCAGATAGTTTCTCACCATCGGCGTTGAAGAATTTTATTCCATTGTCGTAATAGGGATTGTGCGAAGCACTAATTACGATTCCGGCACTGGCGTGCATGGAACTGGTCATCCAAGCAATTCCGGGAGTTGGCATCGGACCTAACAATAATGAATTTGTCCCTGCCGAGGATAAGCCGGCTTCCAAGGCGGACTCCAGCATATAACCTGAAATTCGAGTGTCTTTCCCGATGAGAATAGTATTTGACGGCGATAATCGACCTAAAACCACACCTGCTGCACGACCTAATTTCAGGGCAAACTCAGCAGTCATTAACGAACCACCAACTTTTCCTCGAATTCCGTCCGTACCAAAATATTTTTTTTCTGACATTAAATTACTGAATGTTTTGATTTGTAAATTTAATCCATTAGTGCTTTGGTCATTGTCAATACATCAACCGTTGCCTTGACATCGTGAACTCTGAATATATCGGCTCCGTGCATGTATGCGAACTGAGCAATGGCTAAACTTCCGTAAATTCGCTCATCTACTTCAGCATCCAGAATCTGACCAATCATGGTTTTTCTGGAAACACCAATCAATAATGGATAACCCAAAGATTTTAGCTGTTTGATGTTTTTAAGTAAAGCAAGATTATGCTCCAATGTTTTTCCAAAGCCGATACCCGGATCAATAATAATATTTTTTGAACAGATTCCTGCTTTCTGGCAAGCCTCAATTCTCGCATCTAAGAAACTCATAACTTCTGCCACAACATCCTGATAATGCGGATTGTGTTGCATGGTTTGCGGCATTCCTTGTTTGTGCATTAAACAAACAGGAACATCATACTCAGCCGCAACTTCTAATGTTCCGGGAGAAAGCAATGCATTGACATCATTAATAAAGTCAGCACCGGCTTTTATAGCTTCAGCCATGACTTCAGCTTTGCTGGTGTCAATTGAAATTGTTATGGATTTATTGGTTTGCCTGAGTTTTTCGATAACCGGAATGACTCGGGATATTTCCTCATCAGCCGAGACTTCTTTAGCTCCGGGTCTGGTTGATTCACCGCCAATATCAATAATATCAGCTCCTTGCTTTATCAGATTATGGGCTTGTTTGACGGCATTGTCGGTTTGAAAGAACAAACCGCCATCTGAAAACGAATCGGGGGTCACATTGATGACCCCCATCACTTTAAAATTTCCGGTCATTGATTAACTTGAAGTGGCTTCACCACCAATATTATCCTTACCGGATTTCTTTTCTTCCTTGTTTTTTGATTTTGGATTGATTGAAGTATCATCGTCGTCCCATCCGTCAGGAGGTGTGATTTCTTTGCCTTCCATGATTTCAACAACTTGTTCGCTGTTCAGCGTTTCATATTTCATCAACGCCTCAGACATGGTGTGAAGTTTATCAATATTATCCTGCAAAATTTTGGTTGCTTTACCATAATTATCGTCAATAATTTTCTTGATGGCATCATCAATCAATTTCGCAGTTGCATCTGATACATTTTTATGCTGAGTAACCTGACGACCAAGGAAAACTTCACCCTCATCTTCGGAATAAAGCAATGGTCCAAGACCTTCTCCAAAACCCCATTTAGTGACCATGTTTCTGGCAATATTGGTCGCATGTTGAATATCGCTGGAAGCACCTGTGGAAATAGCTTCTGGACCTCCAAGTAATTCTTCGGCGATTCGTCCGCCATAAGCCATGGCAATTTGTGATTCCAGTTTGGTTTTGGTGATTGAAACTTCGTCTTTCACTGGCATTGACATTGTCACGCCTAACGCTCTTCCGCGAGGAATAATTGTGACTTTGTAGATTGGATTATGTTCCGGTGACAAATATCCCACAATTGCGTGTCCGGCTTCATGGTAAGCCGTCACTTTGCGATCATGTTCATCCATCACCATGGACTTGCGTTCCGCACCCATCATGATTTTATCTTTGGCCTTTTCGAAGTTTTCCATAGTTACAATTTTGGCATTTTCGCGAGCCGCAAATAATGCCGCTTCATTCACTAAATTCGCCAAATCCGCACCAGAGAATCCCGGAGTCCCTCTTGCCAGCATTTTCGGTTTGACATCATCTGCCAGAGGAACTTTTTTCATGTGAACTTTCAGAATCGCTTCGCGACCCAAAATATCCGGTAATGGAACAACCACCTGACGATCGAAACGACCCGGGCGTAATAACGCTTTATCCAGTACATCCGGTCTGTTGGTTGCAGCGATAACAATAACTCCTTCATTTCCTTCAAAACCATCCATTTCAACCAATAATTGGTTCAGAGTTTGCTCTCTTTCATCATGTCCGCCGCCCATTCCGGCTCCACGCTGGCGACCCACCGCATCAATTTCATCAATAAAAATGATGCACGGAGCATTTTTCTTCGCCTGATCAAACATGTCACGCACACGCGATGCACCGACACCAACAAACATTTCAACAAAATCAGAACCAGAAATTGTGAAGAAAGGAACTTTTGCCTCACCGGCAATGGCTTTTGCCAGCAAAGTTTTACCGGTTCCCGGTGAACCCACCATTAAAACACCGCGAGGGATATGACCACCGAGTTTTTGGAATTTGCCAGGGTCCCTTAAGAAATCAACGATTTCACCGACTTCCTCTTTGGCTTCTTCAACACCGGCAACATCAGCAAAAGTCACTTTGATTTGATCTTCACTCAGTAATTTGGCTTTGGACTTGCCGAAGCTCATAGCTCCGCCTTTGCCACCGCCGCCTTGCATTTGACGCATGATGAAAAACCACAAACCAACTAACAACAAAATTGGCAGAATGGTTTCGAGCAATCTGAAGAAAATGCTCTCTTCCTGGAATGGCAGATAAGTAGCATCTACATTTTTCTTGATAAGGTCATCAATCAGTTTGTCATCTTTAGGCGCATTAACTGTTATTTTTTCACCATTCATCAACTGGGCTGTAATCACCTTATGGACACCAGTCTTGTCATCCACAACAACCGATTGTACCTGACCATCATTCAACTTATCGTAAAAATCAGTATAAGAGACTTCTGACGATCTTTCCGAATTATGCACAACGGTATTAAAGACTGATAACAGAACCATCAGCACAACAATCCAGAGAACTATGTTTTTTGTTACGTTATTCAAAGCAATTTCCTAAGTTAAATTAACCTCTAAAACCTTTGGCAACCGCATAAACTTCACGACTTCTCGCTCTCGATGCCTTTGGTTTTCTCATGACGACTATTTTAAAATCCTGTTTGAGTTGTTTCAGATATTCGTCAAAACCTTCTCCCTGAAACAATTTCACTGCGTAATTACCACCTTGTCTGAGACATTGATGACAAAAGTCCAGTGCCAGTTCCGCCAGATACATTATTTTAGGTTGATCAATGGCGAACACTCCACTTAAGTTTGGGGCTATATCGGATAACACAAGGTCTATTTTTTCAGAATCAATGACATTCAACAGTTGTTGTAAAACTTCATCTTCGCGAAAATCTCCTTGTATAATTTCCACTCCATCAATTGGTTCAACCGGAAGAATATCCAGACCAATGACGCGCGTTCCAGCCGGAGCCAATTTACGGGCAACCTGACACCAACCACCGGGAGCACAACCCAAATCAACTACACTATTGATTCCACTCAATAACTGATCTTTCTCGTGCAATTCTTCCAGTTTGAATGCCGATCGTGCACGGTATCCGTGTTCCTGCGACATTTTGACCCAATAATCATCAAAATGTTCACGCAACCAGTTATTTGAACTCTTACTTCTTGCCATGTCTCAACAGACTGTTAAAATGCAACATTAACATAATGAGATAATAACAAAAAGCACTAATGAATAAAAATGCGATTAAATATTTACGTGGAATCAGCCACAATATCAAGCCGGTGGTGATGGTTGCGGATAAAGGACTTACCGAAAATGTTATGAATGAAATTGACATTGCTTTGGACAAGCACGAACTCATCAAAATTAAAATCCGAACCGATCGTGAAACCAGAAATCAGTTCATCAGTGAAATTGTCAATCAAACCAATTCTGAGCAAATTCACAGCATCGGTCAGACATTAACCATCTTTCGCAGGAATCCGAAAAATCCACAATACGAAATTTAACCATGAAACTGGTTGAGAACACTGACAATAGTTTAAATATAATTTCATCGGCAACTAGTGACGAAATTGTTGTCAATGGAAACACGATTAAGGAAAGCTGTATCATTAACAGCAAAACCGTGATGACAGACTTACAACTGAAATCAATTGAGCAACTGTCATCAACTCATATCGAGTATTTACTCTCAAACCAACCTGAAATTATTATTTTGGGTTCGGGTTTAGTTCATCAATTTCCTCACGTGGAATTGTTGCATCCGCTTGCTCAAAACAATGTCGGATTAGAGGTAATGACCAACAAATCTGCTGTTAGAACTTTCAATGTACTGATGGCTGAGGACAGAAATGTCGCTTGCTTGCTGATTATCGGATAAACAATTGCTGCATATTTCCCTGCATTTTATTGTTCCCATAGTGATCAGTATTATCTTTTTTCCAAAAAGATGGAAGTTTGCTTTTTTGATTATGGCAGCAACAATGATAGTCGATTTGGATCATTTGCTGGCGACGCCAATCTATAATCCTTTGAGATGTAGTATAGGATTTCATCCTTTGCATCGTTTAATTCCAATTGCAATCTACGCAATTGCCTGCTTGATTCCAAAAACACGACTGTTAGGAATCGGTTTGATTATCCACATGATTTTGGACTCGATTGATTGCCAAATAACCAATCAAGTCTGGTATGTTTAAAAAATTTTAAAATTATTTCATTATTCTCATGTTTTGAGAATGACAGTGCCTAATATTGCAAGCATCCGATTTTTCCTACAAATATTTAGGAAATTTTATATATTGTAAACGACATCTTCATACTATAATACGAGGCTAACAATGAAAACAGACACAGCGAAAATTTTGGAGCTAAATATGGATGAAAACAAAAAGAAAGCGTTATCAGCTGCTTTAAGCCAGATTGAAAAACAATTCGGCAAAGGCTCGGTAATGCGTTTAGGAGATCAATCTGCCATGAAAGCCGATGTTTATTCAACGGGTTCAATTGGTTTGGATGCTGCATTGGGAATTGGCGGACTACCCAGAGGCAGAGTGATAGAAATTTACGGACCGGAATCCAGTGGTAAAACCACATTGACATTGCATGCGATTGCTGAATGTCAAAAAGCCGGAGGAACGGCTGCATTTGTAGATGCAGAACATGCGCTTGACCCATCTTATGCGGAAAAACTCGGTGTCAACATTAATGAATTACTGATTTCTCAACCGGATACCGGTGAACAGGCTCTGGAAATCTGCGATATGCTGGTTCGTTCCGGTGCGGTCGATTTAGTAGTGATCGACTCGGTCGCTGCATTGACACCAAAAGCTGAAATTGAGGGTGATATGGGTGATTCACACATGGGCTTGC
>JAGRJP010000351.1 GCA_020442665.1 Lysobacterales bacterium | reverse complement strand
AGCAGCTGATGAAGTGATCAATCAAGTCCTTAATAATGCAGGAGGAGATGGCGGAATCATTGGTTTAGATAAAAACGGTACGCCGGTCATGATTTTTAACACACCAGGAATGTATAGAGGATATAAAACTGAACAATCAGAATACACAGTTTTGATTTATAAATAATCAGACATTTGACAAAAACTTAATTACGAACATCAATTTAGCTAAAGGAGAGAAATTTGACTCATTCAATTCGTACACTCTTAATAATATTAACTTTTCTTATTTCATTTGAGACTCAATGTTATCAATTTAATACAAAACAAATAATAAATACAACCAGTAAAAACGAGTTGCAACTCGAAGATGATGAAGGGTATCTGCTATTGGCATTAGATACTGCAGAAGAAATTGACAGCCTGATATTAAAATCTGATAAATTCGGTGGAAACCTTAATTTCCGTGAAGTTCAGCCGGGACAAAATTTCGCTTTAATCAAACTTAAAGCTGCTACTTACAACTGGGATGCTTTCATATATTATGGTAAAAAAGCCAGAGTTAGATTTACATATGCAAAGGATAAACATCACTTTTTAGTCGAGCCAGGTGTAATTAACTATCCAGGATCATGGAAATCACAACTAAAATACACTCATAGCATGAAAGTTTATCACTTTATTAGTAAAAACAATGTATTAGCTGGTGAATTAGATAATTTCAAAAATTTAAATCAACAACTATTTACCAAATATAATATTAAATACCAAGGTAAATTTGAAGATAGATTCTTTACCTATTATAAAGACCACAAACTCAGAGCAAAAGAATTCGAAAAAACAACTGAAAATACAGTCAATTACAAAGTAGAAGACGGGATATCAGAAAAATTATCTCAATTTCCTCAGATAAAAGACTATTTAGCAGAGAATAAACAGTCGACTGGTGAATTCAGTCCTGATGGAAGTTATCTGTTAATATTTACAGAAATCAAAGGAATATCTCTCATCAACGTTCTGAATCTGAAGACTTTTGATATTGTTAAGATTATGCAACAGAAACTCCCTGAAAACTCTTACATCTCAAAAGTTAGATGGGTTGATAATGATACAGTCTATTACAATGTAATGTATGATGGACTATACAATAAAAGGGTCGCACACTTAAAAATTGACAACGCTGGAAATATAATTGGTGCCAGCCATCTGAAGATTGATAAACCAGGAAGGCTACTAGACCCGTTGATTCATCAAGAAAATAAATTATACATGGTAAGCACCTCTATATATTCCAAAAAGAAAAATGGAATCTATTTGCTTGATGTATCTAATGAAAAGTCAATTACAAAATCTTCCAAAAAACCTTATACTAAAGTTAAAAAACTTCAAGATGCTGTTTATTTCCTTACGGATTCTAATGATGACATCAGGTTTATTATCACTTCTGACACAAAAAAAGATGACACAATATATGAATACTGGTTTCTAAATGATTCTTCTGATTGGGTGAAAATTTATGAAATCAATGACAATAATGAAAAAGATCCTCCTCTGCCTATCTTGATATCAAAAAACAATGATGAGCTTTATGTGTTAACAAATGAATTCAGCGACAAAAAAGCGATTCATAAATATTCTACAAAAGATTTCTCGCACCTGGGAGTTTATTATGAAAATGAAGACATCGAAATCACAAACCTTTATGTAAATCATTCGACTCACGATATTCTCGGTGTCCGTCACATTCAAAATGGCATTCCGGTGACCAAGTACTTTGAAAATAGTAATGATGACTTACTTCCATTGAGAGAAAAATATCCGAGTCATCACTTTTATACTATTCAACAAAACAAGGATATCAATAAGGTTCTTGTCTTTGGTGTTAATGAGTATTCCAAGGGATCTTGGTCCATTTATGATACAAAAACCGGCGTGATTGATAAATTATTTGAAACGAACCCTCAGTATACCAATCTCGAGAAAGGTGTTTTTCATACTGAAAAAATCAAATCTGATGATGGATACGAAATAGAGGGATATCTGGTCATGCCAAAGAAATCAGCTAAATCTCCCGTTCCACTTGTTGTGATGCCTCATGGTGGTCCAATAGGTGTCAGGGATTATGCAATAGATAATGATGTTCAACATTTTTTTGCTTCACAGGGCATTGCCACCTTAAAAGTTAACTATCGTGGCTCCGGAGGATTTGGCAAAGAATTCATGAAATCCGGACAAAAACAATGGGGAGAAAAAATAGAATCTGACATATTTCAAATGACCAATCATGTTATAGAGAAATATAATATTACAAAGAATAAAATTTGTTCCATGGGTGCCAGTTATGGAGGTTATTCATCTCTTATGCTTTCGATATTATACCCGGACACTTATCAATGTGCGGTATCAGCTGCCGGGGTTACAGATCTTCCGCTGATGTTTAGCTCAGGTGATACCAAAAACTTTGAATCGGGTTTGAGTGCCTGGAAGAAAATTATAGGTGACCCGGATGAGGATTTTGAAAAACTGGTAAATAAATCACCGGTCTATCTGGCAGAGAAAATAACCAAGCCGGTATTTCTTGTTCATGGAGTTGATGATGAAAGAGTGACTATT
>JAGRJP010000350.1 GCA_020442665.1 Lysobacterales bacterium | reverse complement strand
ATCGGGAGTATTTTCTAAAGTAAAACTTTCTTCATCAGGTGATGATTTACTTAATTTAAAATCTGAATCCTCTGATTTGTAACTCACCGATTTTATTAAACTGCTGTCAATATCCAGAATGGTTGTCACAATCCAATCCTTGCTTTCCAACTTGATATTTGGTGAACCACTCGCTAACCATGTTTGCTCATCGGAATTTAATCTGACATAAGTTCCTCTTCCTGTTTGTGACTTTTTCCCAATCGCAATTTCCACCAATTGTATATCATCAACTTTTAGAACAACATTTGTAGCTGCTTGCACGCCACTTTCATCCAGTTGTAAACGGTGATAGTTTTCAGGATTAGATGTTTTCTTTTGCTTCAACGTCATCTTGCGAAGTTCCAAAAGCAGGTTTGCCACATTATTGGCATCAGCAATAAAGCCCTGTTGCTCAGCAACTACCCAGTTTCCATCTTTTTTTGACAAACTAACCTGTTTATCATTTTTACTGATAACAACTCCGTTAATTTCGTTGATTTGATCTTGCAGTTCAGGAACTAACAACCGGGTAGTATCATTATCAGTTCCCTTATCCGATAATACAAAATAACTGCCAACTGCCAAAACCAATAAAATTCCAACCAATAGTGCGTTATTTTTCATAGTGACCTCCTTTTTTTCTAGGGCGTAACCATAAAACATAAATTCCAAACAAACTCACTAGCAATGGCATCAAGCCAATGTTGATAATTTTCAAATTACTACCCAAGTCTTTGATATCTTTATCCAAGTTACGTCTAACCTCACGAAGCTTTTTACGGACTTCCAGTTTTTCATCCTGAAACTTCCTCAATTCTTCTTCCTGTTCTTTACTGAGAATCAAACGATTCTGCTGTCCTTTTTCACGTTGAATTTGAGTGAGCTTTTCTTCAGTTTCACGCAGTCTTTGTTTCAACACATTTTCCTGCTCTCTGAATTTTTTATCTGATGCCTTTTGAATTTCCATCACTTTGGTAAAAGGTCGGGCAGAGTTCTTTCTTCCCCGAATGTTTATCAAATCAGGACTACCCGCCATGTTGTCAAATAAATTAATTATCATGTTGCCATTATCCGCAAACGCAGAAAAAACTTTACGGCCAAAGAAATTCTGACTTCTCACCCACATCTGATCAAATAAAAAGTCAGTATCTGCAAAAAGCACCACTTTAGGAGTTTCTGAGGTTTGAACTACCGATTCCTTACTCACACCCTCGATTCCATCCGGGAAAGCCGTTTTAATTTCACCGCTGAGTCTGGCTGCCAAAATATAGTTTTTGTCATCCGGTTGATAATTCTGAAATAATGTTGAAGGATCAAACAAAAACTTGAGTTTATCAGTATCCGTTGTAGAAGCCAATTTTGAACTGCTTAAAATGGCTTGTAAGTTTTCTCCTTCAAAATACCCCGAAGCAGCAATATTAACTGTACTCAGTTCGCGAGTAACAATATCTTCAGTATTAAAAGATTCACCCTCCAACGCTAAATATGCAA
>JAGRJP010000041.1 GCA_020442665.1 Lysobacterales bacterium | reverse complement strand
CTGTCTCGGTATCTTCAAATTTATGACCCCAACCAAAACCATTGGACATCACATAATCAAAGCCTGAGAAATTATCATTTTCATAACGCGATCCGTAGTAAATGTAATTTTTCTCATCAAATTTATAACCGGTTTTCGTTGTCAGTGTATAGCGCTCAGCAGTATCAACTCCATCGCTAGAAGCATTTAACAAGTCCAAGCCCATATCGCTCACCCATTTGCCGGTTTCCAGTTTAATTTTTAATCCGGCAGTGAGTGATTCAGAATCACTATTCCCTGAAGCTGAAGTAAATCCCAATTGTCCGGAACCTGACCATATACGGCTGCTTTCTTCTTCCCCTGCAAACGCACTTGTTGATAGTGCCAAAATCAAGGAAGTTGTAAGTCCAATTTTTTTCATGTTAGTCTCTCTAAATTATCCAAATCGGCAATATTAATGATAATTTCGCTGTATTTCAACCTTTTAACCTGATAGAAATCTTTTAAAATCAGTATAATAACGAACTTTTATTGAATTCATGGCTATGGCAGAAATAGGAAACCTATCACCTCAGCAGTTAATTGATGCAGAAGCACGAGGTGTGAAAATCATTGATATCCGAACAAGTCCTGAGTGGCAACAAACAGGAGTGATTAAGAGTGCAAATAAAATCACATTTTTTAATGCTTCCGGCACGCCAATGGTTGACTCTTTTATGTCTGAGTTTCAAAAAATTGTAAGTGATAAAAATCAGGAGTTTATATTGGTTTGTCGCTCCGGTGCCAGAACGGCTGCGGTAGCAAACTTTTTATCCGAACAATTGGGCTATTTGAATGTCTCACATTTAGCACATGGTATGAATTCTTGGTTAGCATCTAACTTACCGGTCGAATACTAAAAGAAAACCCGAAGGAAAATATTTATGAGTGGAAATACTGTAAACACACAATCTTCTTTTTTATCGAAATTATTCTGGTTGATTCCTAAATCTTTGGTCAAGGTGGCGAACTTTACCAGGCATATTTTATTGTTGCTTGTATTTGTGTTTATAGTTTCTTTTTTCATCGGTGATGATGGTATTGAACTGAAAGATAAAACAGCATTAGTGATTGCTCCTAAGGGTGTTGTTGTAAATCAATATACCGGAACACCATCAGAAAATTTCATTCGTGAATTACAAGGCACGGACGTTCCTGAAACGCAAATGCGTGATATTCTTAAAGCAATTAACTATGCAGCTTCAGATAATCGAATTAGCGTATTGGTGTTAAATCCGGATTATATTTGGGGTATTGGATTAGCAGATTTAAAGGAATTGGAAACGGCTGTAGATAATTTCAGAGAAAAATCAAACAAACCGGTGATTGCTATTGCCGAAGGAATGTCACAGAATCAGTACTATTTTGCAAACTTAGCCGATGAAATCATTCTTGATCCTCGGGGAATGATGTTTTTTGAAGGATATGGAAATTACCGTAATTTTTTCAAAGATGGTTTGGATAAACTGGGCGTGGATGTTCACCTTTTTAGAGTCGGAGAATATAAAGCGGCTGCCGAACCTTTTATCCGAAATGATATGTCCCAAGAAGCCAAGGATGCTTCATTGCATTATATGAAAGACTTATGGGAAACCTATGTAAAGGGAGTTGCAAAGCATCGCAATATTTCAGTTGAGGATTTCAATTCGGTTGTGGAAAACCAAGCCTCCTTGCTCAAAAATGTGGAAGGAAATATGGCACAAATGTACAAAGATGCAGGAATGGTTGATCAGTTGATGAACAGCTATTTCAAGGGCAAATATCTGGCAGGGTTGTCCACATCTGAAAAAACTGAATCCGGTTTCAGAAATATAGGCATGCACGATTATTTGACAGTTGTCAAAAATGAAAACAGTAAAGTCAATGCGGATAAAATAGCTGTTGTTGTTGCCGAAGGAACTATTCTGGACGGCGAACAAGAACCCGGTGCTATCGGAGGAGTCAGTACCAGTCAGTTGTTGAGACAGGCGAGATTGAATCCTCAAGTCAAAGCAGTAGTTTTGCGAGTGAATTCCGGCGGTGGTTCCGTGTTTGCATCTGAACAAATTCGCAGAGAAATTGATGCTCTCAAGGTTGAGAGCAAACCTGTTGTCGTTTCTATGGGAAATGTTGCTGCTTCCGGAGGTTACTGGATTTCAATGACATCCGACAGAATTTTTGCCAGTGAGGCAACGATCACCGGCTCAATTGGTATTTTTGGCTTGTTTATGACGTACCCGAATACACTTGAAAAAATTGGGGTTCACACAGATGGAGTGGGAACATCATCTTGGGCAGGAGCTTTTCGAGCCGACAGAAAGTTGAATGAAGATTTGGCAGAATTGATTCAATCCAATATTGAATATGGTTATCAACAATTTATTTCTGCGGTTGCTATGTCACGAGGACTTGAGGTGGAGATGGTCGATACCATTGCCAGAGGCCGAGTTTGGACTGGCAGACAAGTTAAAGAGTTTGGTCTGATTGATGAAATTGGTGGATTGGATGATGCCATTCAATATGCGGCTGAAAAAGCCGGGATTGCCGATAAATATGATTTGGTTTGGGTTGAACAAGAGCTCAGTTCTCTCGATCAATTTCTAATGAGTGGTGTTGCAAAAGCAGCAAATTTCGCCGGGATAAAGTTATTCAACAATCAAACTCAGTCCATAGAAAAAATCATAGAACCCATGAAACCAGCGCTTAGTTTAGTTATGAACACAAAAAGCGGAGTCCCCACTCCTTATGCTCATTGTTTCTGTGAAGTGAATATGAAGTAGGGCGATTTATTACTCTTCCTTGTTATCTCCTTTATTCAATATCAGTTGATTAATATTACAAAAATTACAAATATCATGAAAAAAATGACTATTTTGTAATTATTGTAAAATGTTACAATATCCGCAGTTATCTATTGGTTGAAAAAATGTTCAATAAGTTGTTATTGCCATTAGTTTTGATTCTTCTGGGTCTTGTTTTCTGGTGGAGTCCGAACTTTAAAGACATTGCTGCAGGAGTTGCTATTCTTCTTTTTGGCATGTTGTCGCTGGAAAACGGTTTTAAATCTCTGACTGAAGGTCCGTTGCAAAAACTGCTGTCAATGATGACCAACCGATACTATAAAAGTTTTCTTTTTGGAGTGTTTTCAACTGCAATTCTTCAATCAAGCTCTTTGATTTCTGTCATAGCAATTTCTTTTCTTAGCGCTGGAATGGTTCAGTTATCCCAAGCAGTTGCAATCATCTTTGGTGCGAACGTCGGAACAACGGCAACGGCATGGTTAGTGGCATCTTTGGGATTGAAAATTAAAATTTCGGCTTTGGCAATGCCGATACTGGTTTTCGGAACACTTCTGGCCTTTCAAAAAAATAAATCACTCAAAGGCATCGGCAATGTTTTGGTCGGATTAGGATTTATATTTCTGGGAATCCACTTCATGAAACTGGGATTCGATGCTTATAAAGATGCAGTGGATATTACTCAATACTCAATGGATGGTGTTGCCGGTTTGCTGGTTTATACCGGTTTGGGAATGCTTGCCACCATGATTTTACAATCCAGTAGTGCAACGATGGCGATTATTTTGACCGCTTTGGCAGCCGGACAGGTGAGTTATGCCAATGCACTTGCTTTAGCAATTGGCGCGAATATCGGCACGACGATTACAGCAATAATTGGCTCAATTGCTTCAAATGCTGCCGGAAAGCGTCTAGCAGGAGCTCATTTGGTTTTTAATGTTATTACCGGCTTGATTGCATTAATTTTTATTAACCAGTTTGCTCAGTTAGTGAATTATATTGCTGTGCAGATGAACATTGCAGATACAAATTACACCATTAAACTCGCTATTTTCCATACCTTGTTTAATCTGGTAGGGGTGATTGTAATGTTTCCATTTATCAATTTACTTGTTAGATTCATGGAGAAAGTGATTAAGGATGAGAAAGCAGATGTCCTGGAACCCAAGTACTTGTCAATGGCTGCTATCGCTTTTCCTCAGTCAGCAATGTCAGCATTGATGAAAGAAACCAAGTTTTTATTCGATAATGTGTTTGAAATTGTGTCTCATGGTTTGGGATTACACCGTCGTGAAATTTTACGGAAAAAGTATGGAAAATTAAACTTGAAACCGATTCCACGAGTCGATATTGATGCCAGTTATTACAGAAACGTAAAAACAATTTATGGAAAAATTCTGGAATATGCAACTCTGGCGCAAGAGAAACATGCCAATGCCAATTACATTAACAATATTGATAACATCAAACAAGCCAATCGTTATTTCGTGAATGTTGTAAAAGATATAAAAGATTTGCAATCCAATGTTTTGAAATACACAAATTCGAGTAATGAATTTATTAAAACCGAATACAATGAATTGAGAATGAGGATTGGCAAAGTACTCAGGCAAGTCATCAAATCGCAGAAATTTGAAGTTTCTGATGAAAATGCGGATAAGAGTTTAAAAGAAAGAGCAAATCACCATATTGAAAAGCGCAAAAACAAACTGGAAGCCTTGTTACAACTAACCAAATCGGGCGATGTGCTTTTTAACGGCATATTGGATGATTTGATTCGCCATCATAAAATCACCAACGAAATGGCGTCATCACTCATTAACGATAGTGCAACCGTGGCATCAATTTGTAAACACTTGATTTATGCCGCTGAGCTTTTGTATTTAAGCGAAGAAAACTTGTTGGCTGATGTTCCATCGCAGCATGAATTGCTCAGCCCGGAATATACTTTGAATTGATAAGAACAACAACTCCAAGGTCATTTCGTTGCTTTAATAAAAAGTAAAGGCTGTAGGAGTTTTTCTTATGGACAAATCCCGTCCTATAGATTTTTTTATTATGAAGAACATGAAGTTTATGAAGGTAATTCAAAAATACTTATCAACCTTTATGTGCTTCAATTGCTTCATGGTTTATTTTTTAATTTCCCAATGAGATTCCTGCCTGCGCAGGAAAGACAAGTTCTAATTTGAAAAATTTTTCAATTGATTAATATGACAAATCCAAGGTCTTTACTGTGAATAAGAGTAAAGACCTTGGAAGTTGTGAGGGCTTATTGGTTTTTCAAGCGTTTGATTTTTAACATTCCAAGAATGTAACGCTCAAATAATGAGTCGGTTGAACCGGATTTCAATTTACGTAAGAAATATTTTTCAAAAGCAATTTTTGCCAGGTGAACCCACTTGCCTTTTTTCGCCCAAGTTGTGTTTCTTGGCGGAATTTGTGGCAAAGCAACAAATGCCACGCCGGTATCGCCCAAGTCTGCCAGACAGATTGCGTTCCAGGTTGCTTTCGCATAAGGTTCTTCACCAGCCAGTTCTGCTTTGATATTTTTCATAGCGGCAGTGACCATGGATTCAATCATATAACCGGTTTTTGGCGCCCCGGTTGGAACAGGCGTTGCTTCTACCGGTGGAATTGCCACACAAACGCCGGCTGAATAAATGTTTTTGTACTTCGGATTGCGTTGATGCTCATCAACAACCACAAAACCACGAGGATTGTTCAATCCTTCAACTGCCATAACGGCATCTACACCAAGGAAAGCAGGGAGCATCATGGAGAAACCAAAGTTCAACTCGTGAGACATGTATTTTTCACCTTTATCATCAACTTGGGTAACAAACATTTTGCCTTCTTCCACTTTGTCAACTTTTGCGTTGGTCACCCATTTGATGTGGCGGTTGCGCATTTCTGACTCTAAAAGACCTTTCGAGTCACCAACGCCACCTAATCCTAAATGTCCGATATATGGTTCAGCGGTTACAAAAGTCATAGGAACTTGGTCTCTAATCCCTCTTTTACGCAAATCGGTATCGACAATCATGGCAAACTCGTATGCCGGACCATAACAGCTGGCACCCTGAACCGCGCCAATCACAATTGGACCGGGGTTTTCGAGGAATTTTTGATAGTCTTCATAAGCAGTCATTGAATGTGCCAATGTACATATCGAGTGTGTGTGTCCACCTTCAGGGCCTAAACCTTCAACTTCGTGAAATGCCAGTTTTGGACCGGTTGTAATGACTAAATAATCATATTCGACAACTTCGCCGTCTTCTAGCTCCAAACGGTTGTTTTCAGCGTCAATTTTCTTGGCACCGCTTGTTTTAAAGTCGATTTTCTTTCGTCCCAGATATTTTGTTAAATCCAAAGAAATTTTCTCAGGCTTTGACCAGCCAACGGCAGCCCAAGGATTGGACGGAGTAAAGAAGAATTTTTCTCCTTTGTTGACTAAAGTCACTTTATGCTCTTTGCTGAGCTCTTTGCGTAAATCATAAGCAGCAGGAACTCCTCCGATTCCAGCTCCTAAAACTACAACGTGTCCCATAACTTTTACCTCTTTATTGATTTTTGTTTTTGATTTAATCTCAACTCGGGATTAAACATCTTTTTGAGTATATCACAGAATGCTAATTTATGAAGTTCTAATATTGGAATTTTTTCAGTAGAATAACGCTTTTTTTTAAACAGGTTTTTATGACTTTAGGAATTATAGGTGCGGTTTTTATTGGCCTCTCACTAGGTTTAATGGGTTCGGGTGGATCAATACTAACCGTTCCGGTTCTGGTTTATCTTTTTGGACAGGATGAAAAGGTTGCAATAGCAGGTTCTTTAGCTATTGTCGGAAGCATCGCTTTGGCAGGAGCTTTGACCTACTTAAAGGATAAGTTGATAGACTGGAAAGTGGCTTTTCTGTTTGGTATTCCAGGAATGTTGGGAACTTATTTGGGTGCCTGGATTGCTGTGTATATTTCCGGAATCATTCAGTTGGTTTTATTTGCAATGGTGATGGTTGTTGCAGCCGTTATGATGCTTCGCAAAAGTAATCAAATCCCAAACGGTTCTCAAAGACATTTGACCAAAATTATGGTTGATGGCTTGGTGGTAGGTGTGATTACAGGAATTGTCGGAGTCGGTGGAGGGTTTATGATAGTTCCGGCTCTGGTATTGCTTGGTGGATTAAACATGAGAAACGCCGTTGCGACTAGTTTGATGATTATTGCGATGAAATCATACTCCGGGTTTTATAAATATTTGAATGTACTGAAACAACAAGGTTTGGAATTAGACTGGAAAGTTATTGGCTTGGTTACTTTTATCGGAATTTTAGGAACATTTGCAGGAAATTATTTGTGCCGGATTATTCCACAAAACCAGTTGAAGAAATATTTTGCCTACTTTTTGATGTTGATGGCGGTTGTTATTTTTTATAAAGAAATACCGAATGTTGTGAATTCTTTTCAATAGTTCTGTCAAAGTCCTAGAATCGAGTCAAGGTCTCTACTAAAATGAAACCAAAAAGTGATGCTTCATGACAGAGAAAGAAAAAGATAGTGCTAAAGTAAAAACGATACCGCCGTTGATTCCTTTGTTTTTTATCGGGATTTCGTGGTTGTTGGATAAATATGTTTATCATTTAGGCATCAATATCAATCAACAGATTCAAACTTATGTTGCTTATGTTTTAATAGCTATTGCTGTGGTGTTATTTAGCTTTAGTTTGTATTTTTTTGCTAAAACTCGACAGAACCCGGAACCTCATACTCCCACAAATGCACTTTACACAGGTGGAATCTATCGCATCACTCGTAACCCTATCTATCTTGGTTTTTTAGTTTCTCAAGTAGTTGTTGCAATTCATCTGAACAATTTGTATGTTATTTTGACTATGCCTTTTGTTTGGTGGTTTCTGGTGAAATGGGTGATTGAGCCGGAAGAAGAATACTTGCAAAAGTTGTTTGGTCAGGAATATCTGGATTATAAGAAAAAAGTAAGAAGGTGGATTTAATGTCTGAAAAGAATCTGAATGTTGCCCAAAACGAAATCGAGCATTTTAACGAGCAAGCCTCCTTTTGGTGGGATGAAAATGGTCCTTTCAAAACTTTGCATCACATCAATCCTGTCAGAACAGAATACGTTAAACAATTTGTTGATTTAAATGGCAAAAAAGTGCTTGATGTGGGATGTGGCGGAGGAGTTTTTTCCGAAGCGATGGCGAAATCTGGTGCCGAAGTGACGGCAATTGATTTAGCAGAAGATGCTCTGGAAGTAGCAAAGCTTCATTTGCTCGAAAGCGGACTGGAGGTGAATTATGTTTGCCAAAGTGTTGAGGAGTTTGCCAAAGATAACGAAGAAACTTTCGATGTCATTGTTTGCATGGAAATGCTGGAACATGTTCCAGATCCTCAGTCAATAGTTGATTCCCTTTCGAAAATACTGAAACCTGATGGTTTCCTGTTTTTATCAACCATAAACCGTCATCCCAAAGCGATGATGTTTGGAATATTTGCTGCTGAGCATGTTTTGGGAATTGTTCCGAAAGGCACGCACCATTATGAGCAGTTCATTAAACCTTCTGAACTTGTAACCGGAGTGGAAAAAGCGGATTTGCAAGTGATTGATGTGAGTGGCATAAAATACAATCCAATTTCCCAAAAAACATGGATTGACAAAACAGACGTAACTATTAATTATCTTGTGGCTGCAAAAAAAGCATGAGTGGAGTTTTATTCGACCTTGACGGAACCTTGGTTGATACCTCGATTGACATGGTTTTGGCATTACAATCTTTGGCAAAGGAAAATGGTATCGGAATCGAAGCAGATTTTGTTAAATACAGAGAGTTGATTACTTATGGTTCCAGAGCTTTGGTCACATCAATATTCGGTGAAATTGATAAAAACGAATTGTCACGACTGCAAAAACGCTATTTGGAGATTTATGAAAATTGTTTAACTCAAAACACCAATCTTTTTAATGGTATGAAAGAAGTGATTCAATATTTGGATAGCAACCAAATCAGTTGGGGAATTGTCACCAACAAGCCGGTATTTCTGGCGCAACCTTTGGTTGAGAATATGCCCGAGTTGCAGAATTGTAAGGTTCTTGTGGGCGGAGGAATGACCGAATATGCAAAGCCACACCCGCAACCAATATTGCTGGCAATAGAAAAATCTCAAATCAAACCCGAATATTCGTGGTATATAGGCGATGCTTTAACAGATATTCAGGCAGGAAGATCAGCGGGTATGAAGTCAGCTGGAGCTTTATGGGGTTATATTTCAGAAACAGACAATCCGAATCTCTGGTCGGCTGATAAATTGCTTAATCACCCGACTGAAATTTTAAACCTTTTTAAGTAACTATTCCTCCTTGTAAACCTCCCGTGTGTAAAATCACAACTTTGCTGCTTGCAGGAATGATACCTTTTTCAATCATGTCATAAGCAGCATAAAATGATTTGATAGTGTAAATCTTATCTAAATCTATCTTGTTATTTTTAATAAAATTTCTTGCAAAATCAATCATTCTCTCATCATTGAGTTTTGCATATCCTCCGGCGTGATAGTCGTGATAGAGTTTCCATTGAACAAAGCGGTTGTGAATCGTTAGTTTGGCAATATCATCAACTAAGAATTCCGCACCTTTAAGAACCGGAATGCCGATAACTTGGGTATTCCAGTTCGCTTTGTTAACTCCTTCAATCAAACCGGCAAGAGTTCCACCGGTTCCACAAGCAGAAATGATATGAGTGGGTTCGGATGTTTGTTGAGTCAGTTCGCCAATGACTTCGGCAACACCTTTTAAAGCTAAAGAGTTGCTTCCGCCTTCAGGAATGAGGTAACAACTTTTGTCAATTGATGATTTCACAACATTTGAGTTGGCTTTTTTGCGATATTCTTCCCGGTTAAGAAATATAAATTTCATGCCATAGGACTGTGCTTGATGAAGTGTTTCAGACCATTTTTCAGGTTGTAACTCTAGCTCGTTTCCACGAATAACCCCAACGCTCTCGAAATTTATTAGCTCCGCACATTTTGCAACAGCAATTAAATGATTCGAGTATGCGCCACCAAAGGTTGCAATTCCTGAAAATCCATTCTCAATGGCGTATTTGATATTGTATTTTAACTTCCTGAGTTTGTTACCCTGAATAATTGGATGGTTTAGCTCATCACGTTTGACCAAAATTTTTATATTCTTATTGTTCAGAACTTCTGTTAGTGGTGTGGAGTCCTTGCAAAATATATTGGACCAATGATTCAAGCTAGTCATATCGAAGAGTGCAGAATTTATTGAGTAAGAATTATAGATGGATTCCCATATTTGGTGCAAATTTCTGTCATATTCAATTTGTTATTGTCATATTAATTAAACATCCATAATAAAAAAACAATCAATTGGATTAATATGTTGAAACTAAATGCAAAATTGTAATAAGATGTGCATGGGTGCATCTATGCCTGATGCATAATGGGAAAGTGGGATTATCATTATGAATAAACTGTTAATCGTGAAACTGGTCTTTGTTTCGCTTTTAGTTTTTACAAACTCAAAATCTTTAGCTGATGACTATCAAGGAGTTCAAGCTGATTTGAATAACGGTTTGTTGCCTGTTGAGGCGGCAAAAAGAGCGCATGAAAATGAATTGTTTTCTGCCGATGTTGTTCAACAAATGGTCGACTCTGATGTTGATATTGTCAAAGCGGTTCAAACTGTCGCTCGTGAGTGGTCATCTTGTGATGATACTTATGCTTCTGTAAGAAAAGGTGTGCAACTTTCTTCAGACAGAGCGGATGAGATTGTCGCATCAGTCGCAACTATCAATGGGTGTAAATGTAATGCTCAAAGTTTTTGGGCGCGTTCCAGACTGGAACAGCGTTTGCGTCCAAGAATTCAAAGAGCATTGGCAGAAATCAGCACAAGTTGTAGCTGTGCATCTGCTGGCATAGAAGCAGCAATTGAGATTGTACCTGATAAAGTTGAAGACATGGTTGATGCTGTCATCGTGGCTAAAAACAGAGCCGAACGTACGATTGATTCTATCGGTCAAGTTGGTGTGCTTCCGGAGCAAAAATTCTGGGGTGATCAGCTTGTCAAGACTAAAGACACTAACTTGATAAGAAATACCGAAGTGTGTTCAGGTGATTACAATGAATTGGATGAATTTGATCCCAACAATAGCTGGTCCAATCAAGATAAGCAAACTGACAGTGCAACTTTTGCTTATAACCGTGACTTAGGAACTCATAAATTAATCTGTGAAGAGGAAGAGACTAAGGAAGAGGAAGAAGAAACAGAAAATGACAGCGAAAAATTAATTATTTCTCAATACATCGAAGGTCAAGGTAGCGATCAAGCTTTGGAATTATACAACGGAAGTGACAAAGAAATTGATTTGTATGCCGGTAATTATCAGTTGGAAGTTTATTTTCATGGTTATGACTTTCCTGGTGAAGTCATTCAGTTGAAAGGATTAATGGCACCACAATCCACTTTTGTCGTTGCGGATGCGCAAGCATCTTCTGATATTTCTGCAAAAGCCAATCAAAAAGTGAATGGCTTGATTTTTAAAGGAGCTGATGCGGTTGTTTTAAAAGCCGGATTTAACAATAGTCCTTGCGAATGTGCCGTTGCATCCATCGCTTCTGCTGTAAATGGAATTGAAAAATCTGAAGACAAGAATGCTGAAATGTCTCAGGAAAAAGAAGATTTTATTAAGAGAATTGAACACCATTACGATAACACCAATGTACAGGCGACGGTTGTTGACAGTTTGGGACGGATTTTGGCAAATAAAGACGGTGAACAAAAAGATGTTCCTGTTGTAGAAGATGCAACCATTCGTCGAATCGAAACCGTTTGTAAGGGTGATCGAATTGAGATGGATGAGTTTGATTTGAATAAAGAATGGCAAACTTATGCAATCGACAACTTTATTGATTCCGGTAGTTTCAGTACTAAAGACTGTGCCGCTTCCCGGAAGGATTTGTTGCTTTCAGAGTATATTGAAGGAACTGAAAATAATGCAATGATTGAGTTGTACAATGGAACTGATCGTCCGATTGATTTCAGTTCGGAAAAATATTTCTTGGAATTGTATAATGACGATGATGATGATCCTGAAAGTGTGATTTACTTGGACGGTAAGGTTGATCGTGGAGGAGTGTTTGTGGTTGCTCATTCTGATGCCGAAGAAGCATTAAGAGATATTGCCAATCAAAAAACATCGGAACTGGATTTAGAAAATACCAGAGCGGTTGTATTGAAAAAAGTGGTATTACCTGCGTATCAGTCTTGTTATGCTGATATTGCTAACTGGATTCAAGGTAATGACTTGAAGAACATAGCTTATATACTTCCGCCTCAAAGAGATCCGGGTACAGGTCCTGATCCATCGGATGATCCGCGTGATGGTCCGGACGGTGGAGAATTGGCAAGTCCAAACTAAATAAATTTCAAAAGATTAGAAGAAAAGGGTAAAGTTAAATTTTTACCCTTTTTTTATTTAATAGCCATAAACATCATTTACAATATCTGCATGAATAATAAACATAAAATTGCAATAGTTGGTTTGGGATATGTCGGTTTGCCATTGGCAGTTGCATTTGCCAGACATTATGAAACGATTGGTTACGACATCAATCAAAATCGAATTGATGAGCTGGAACAATTCAAGGATTCCACTTTAGAAACCACATCCGAAGAATTGAAATCCGCAAAATATCTGTCTTACACCAGTGACTTGCAAAAAATCAAAGAAGCCAATGTCTTTATCATAACAGTTCCCACACCGGTGGATTCCAATAATTTACCCGAATTATCACCGCTCAAAAATGCATCGGAAGCAATAGGCTCGATATTGAAAAAAGGTGATATTGTTGTTTATGAATCCACTGTTTTCCCCGGAGCTACAGAAGAATATTGCGCAAACATTTTAGAAGAAGAAAGTGGGCTTAAATTAAATTCTGATTTTTCGTTGGGATATTCTCCGGAGCGAATTAATCCGGGCGACAAAGTTCACACCTTACAAACCATAACTAAAGTCGTTGCAGCTTCTAATTCTGAAACTGAAAGTGTTTTAACTGAGCTTTATTCTAAAATTATTGATGCCGGTGTTTTTCTTGCCAGTTCCATCAAAGTTGCTGAAGCATCAAAAGCAGTTGAAAACACTCAAAGAGACATGAATATCGCATTCATGAATGAATTAGCTGTAATGTTCAATCACATGGGAATTGATACCTTGGATGTGATTAAAACAGCATCCACAAAGTGGAATTTCTTACCATTTACGCCAGGGCTAGTTGGTGGTCATTGTATAGGCGTCGATCCATATTATCTGATTCATAAATCGCAGGAAAGTGGATATTATCCACAACTCATCACAACTGCCAGACGCATTAATGAAAGCATGAGTCAGTACGTTGTCGATCGTTTCTTAAAAAAACTGGCGCTGAGCAAAGTCCATATTGTGAATGCCAATGTTCTGGTTATGGGAATCACTTTTAAAGAGAACTGCCCTGACTTAAGAAATACAAAAATTGTCGAAATTATTGGCGAACTGGAAGCCTGCCATGCATGTGTTGATGTTCACGATCCGTGGGCGGATGTTGATGATGCTAAGCGTTTTTTAAATGTTGATATTCAGATGAATTTGCAAAATGGATTTTATGATGCAATTATTCTGGCTGTTTCACACAAACAATTCATAGAAATGGGTGAAAAGAAAATTCGGAATCTGCTAAAACCCAATGGTATTATTTTTGATTTGAAAGGAATGTTGCCATCGGATGCCGTGGATGAAAGGTTGTAAGTTATGACAATTTTAGTGACTGGAGCAGCAGGGTTTATTGGTTCACATGTGAGTCGTTATCTTTTGAATCGCGGTGAAAAGGTTCTCGGTATTGATAACATCAACGACTATTATGATGTTAATTTAAAATTATCCAGACTGGAAAATCTACAACACGAAAATTTTGAGTTCGTAAAAGTGGATTTGGCAGACAAGGATCGGGTTGCAGAGTTGTTTCAAACGCACGGAATTAAAAAAGTGGTTAATTTAGCGGCTCAGGCAGGAGTTCGTTACTCTTTGGAAAATCCTTGGTCTTATCTAAATAGCAACTTGACCGGTTTTTTAAGTATTCTTGAGGCCTGTCGCCATAATAAGGTTGAACACTTGGTTTATGCGTCATCCAGTTCGGTTTATGGAGCCAACACCAACTTACCGTTTCGAGTTGAAGACAATGTTGATCATCCGCTGTCATTGTATGCAGCCACCAAAAAATCGAATGAATTGATGGCACATTGTTATTCCAACCTCTATCAACTTCCAACAACGGGTCTGCGCTTTTTTACCGTTTACGGACCTTGGGGCAGACCGGACATGGCTTTGTTTTTGTTTACTAAAAATATTTTAGCAGGCAAACCCATCAAGGTTTTTAATTACGGCAATCACACTCGTGATTTTACCTACATAGATGATATTGTTGAGGGAATTATCCGGGTTTTGGATAACACGCCACAACCAAATCCCGATTACGACTTTTCAAATGGTAATCCCGCCGGCAGTTCAGCTCCTTATCGGGTTTACAATATTGGTAACAACAGCCCGGTTAAATTGATGGACTATGTACAAGCGATTGAAAATGCATTGGGAATGAAAGCAGAAATGGAACTATTACCATTACAACAAGGCGATGTGCCGGATACTGAAGCCGATGTTAGCAAACTGGTGGAAGATGTAGGATTTAAGCCCGATACAACTGTTCAAGACGGTATCAATCGCTTCATTGCCTGGTACAGAGATTATTACAAAGTGTAATCAGATGATTGAGTTTTTGCTTAATCTTGTTGAAAGGGACTGCAAACTCGCTGGTTTTAAGTCAGATAAGCAAATTATTCTTAATGGTTTAGCTCCACTCTTTGTCGAATACAAACAATCCAATTCTGTTAACTTAATCAAAGCCTCGTTACTCGAAAAAGCGAAATTCCAAAACTGGCAGGAAAAATCGCAAACGATATTTAAACTTTTTGATAATAGTCGAATTCGTTTCATTGTATTTAAAGGTTTTGCATTAACTCATTACGTTTATCAAAATTCCTACATTCGACCCTATTCAGATATTGATATGATTGTTGATGTCGAAGATTATAAAATGGCTGAACAACTTCTTTCTGAGAATGGTTTTAGTAAAGTGTCTTCCAGAGAAGGTCAATTCGTCAGTTTTCAAAATAGTTTTTATGATAAAGATTCTCCACAATGTGTGATTGACCTGCACTGGCAGATCAACAATCGTATTGAGTTTCATAAAAACTTTCCCTTTGAAGATTTGTACAAACACTCGAGTACAATCAGCTTGGATGATAGTCGGTTCCATGTTTTAAGCCCTGTTGATGGATTTATTTTGAGCTGTTTTCATTTTCAGGCTCATCGACCCGAAGACCGTAAGCACATTTGGCTTTATGATTTAGCTTTGATGTGGAATCAAATGCCCGATATTGAAAAACAAACCTGTATTGAAAAAGCAAAAACAACGTCTCAGTATAAAATTGTCAGTTCTTGCTTACACTTGCTTAATCAGGTGTTTGGAAATATTTACAATCTTGATAACTTTATAGCTGAAAATGACTTTGAAGATACCGAACTGTATTTGGGCGAACGTAAAAGAAAAGCAGCTGATATTAAAATCAGGCTCAAAAATATTGATGGTTTTCCCAACAAAATCAAATATTTATCAGAATATGTCTTTCAAAGTCGCGATTATGTGCAAAAACGTTATCAACTGAAAACAACAAACTGGACGTGGTTATATTATCCCAAAATGTGGTTTGAGGATTTTTTTAAACTATTCAAATAGTTTCTGCGATTTGGCAGATTTTCTCAAGCAGATTATTCATGTGTTTTTCAGTCGTTAGAGGATTCATAATTGTCACTCTGAGATAGTGCGTATCATTCAAAACGGTTTGAACAATGTAAAATTCGTTATCTTCAAGCAGTTGTTGGCGAATCTTTTTATTTAACTGATTGAGTTGGTCTTCCGTTAAATCATCGTCAATATAACGAAAGCACACGATATTTGTTTGTGGTTCAAGTGCCAATTGAAAAGAATTGTGTTGTTTAACCATTTCCGAAAAGGTTTGACCTAATCCATAAAGATAGTCGATATTCTCTTCAAAAATTTTGATTCCGTAAGTTTTCCAGAGGATGTAGAACTTCAGACATATCATAAATTTGGTGCACTCAAAAGTTCTCAGTCCGCCGTTATACCATTGCTCTTCCAAAGCCTGATCTTCAAACAAATATTGAGCTTTTTGGGTGAATGTCCGGCTTCCGTGTCTTTTGTCTTTGAATAGAACGACCGTCGATAATGCCGGAGTCATCATCATTTTGTGCGTATCAATAATAATTGAGTCTGCCATTTCCAAGCCTTTTAAAAGGTTCTTGTGCTGATTTGAAAAGATAGCAGCTCCGCCATGAGCGCCATCAACATGTAACCAAACTCCGTTTTGTTGGCAGAATTGTCCGATTTGCTCCAAATCATCATAAGAGCCGGTTGCTGTGGAGCATGCACTTCCGACAATGGCAATTACTTTGAATCCTGAATCAATGGTTTCAGCATAGCAGCGTTTCATTTCCTCAATATCCATAGAAAATCCCGAATTAACCGGAACCAGAACAACTCCGTCATCACCTAACCCCATAACTCGTGCCGCACGATCGACTGAATAATGGGCTTGTGAGGAAACCAAAATAGCTAGTTTATCTTTGTTGCCGTTTTTCCAGATATCCTGACCTTTTAAAGACCGGCGAGCCGCCAATAAACCTGTGAGATTAGCTAAAGTTCCACCGGATGTCATGACACCATTCGCATTAGAATCATATCCAACCTGATTGCAAAACAGTTCAATGATGCACTTTTCGATGGCAGTTGCAGCTGGTCCCATTTCATAAACAGCCATGCCATTATTTAGAACTCCCGAAACCAAATTCATCAATGCTGAAAGAGGAGCAGGAACCGAAACCTGATGCCCAATATATTTAGGATTGTGCAAATGAATCGAATGATTGATTAGATCCTCAATAAAATTTTCGACATTGCTAAATTCATAACTATGCCAAAAACTTAATTCTGAATTTGGATTTTTCCAATTGTTTGCTTTGACATCACCTTGCTGGTTTTGCAGGTATTCAGTCAATTGATCAAGTATTTGGTGTCCATTTTTTTGGAAATCTTCAAAATTATAGGCTTGTTTCAGCAAAGGATATTCTTTCATTAGTTTGAACTACAACAGTTATCTTTCGGTGGTTTATTTGAAAACTTACTTATAAATGTTCTTAAACTAAATAGCAATAGAATTATCAGCGAAATCAGTTGAATAAACTCAGGAATATGATTGTGTTCAGGGTGCAGATGTTGTTGAATATTGATGCTCCATTTTTTCACTAAATAATCAACTACCATACCTGAAATCAATGCTGTGCTCATAATTCCACACAGATATAAAGCCATTGTCCTTTTCCCCATTTGCTTATTAATAATACCCAATGTCGCCATATTGGTTGCCGGTCCTGCCAACAGAAAAACAATGACCGCACCCGGCGAGATACCTGCAAGCAAAAATCCGGCTGCCAGAGGTGTTGAAGCCGTCGCACAGACATACATCGGAATTCCAACAACCAACATAATCAGCATTCCGCTCCAACCGCTTCCATACTCAATCAATATGTCATTGGAAACAAAAGTCTGAATAATCGCTGCAAAAGCAATCCCTATCACTAACCAACCGACAATATTGTCCAGTAGTTCGGTAAAAGCATATTTGATTCCGGCATAAATTTTTTGTATGAGTGACTCACTTTTTTCATCATGTTTTTCGGAAGAGCAACAGCTCGTTTTTTTAGTTTGAGTTACACAACAAGAGGTATTTGTTACTTCCACTTCAGAATCGCAGCAAGAAGATTCTTTTTTACTGGAGCAACAACTCTCATTTTTTTCATCAGGTTTTACTTTGGGCAAGTCACTCTCATAATCAAAAAAATTAACCAATGTTCCGGTTGTAATTGCAGAAAATACAGCAATGATTGGTCGTACAACCGCCATAAATGGTCCCATCATCGCATAAGTAATAAAAACTGAATCCACGCCGGTTTCGGGCGTTGAGACTAGAAAAGAAGTTGTAGCCGATTTAGAAGCACCTGCATCTCTTAATCCCATTGCTGCAGGAATAACACCACAAGAGCATAGCGGTAACGGAGCCCCTAAAATTGCTGCTTTGATTACGGAACCAAAACCTACTTGACTCAGGTGTTTGTGTAAAAATTCTGTAGGTATTAGGGTTTTGAATAAACCACCAATAAATAGACCAATAACCAGCCAGAAAGATGCATCCAACGCAATGTAATAAAAATTCTCAAGTAGGTTAATCATCACTATTCTCCAACGCTGATAATATGGAACAATTCTCGGCAGACTCAAATCCGCCACAGCAAGTTTGATGTATTTTTGACAGAGCTGATTTTATTTTTTTCAGTTCAGAGATTTTATGATTAATTTCGTCTAACTTGACTTGTGTAAACTCTTTAACTTCGTGACAAGTATGTTTGTCCTTGGTAACCTGAATTTCTAACAACTCCTTAATTTCATTAAGGGTAAAACCAACCAACTTGGCCTTTTTGATAAACTGCAAAGTTGAAATCGTATCGTCTGAATAATCACGATAGCCATTTGATAATCTTTTGGGTTTTGAAATCAGATTTTGTGATTCGTAATATCGCAATGTCTGAATATCAATTCCGGTAGTACTTGAAAGCTCGCCAATTTTCATAGTTCGGTCTTTTATAATGGATTGGTGTATTCTAAACCCTAAAGTATGCTATAGAGTCAAGGGTTTGGTATGCTTTTTTATAAAAGCAAGTGATAAAAACTATATTCTTTGCACCTTTTGCTCGTGCAAAAAAGGCGGAAAAGCACGCCCCGAACTCTCAGCCGCTGGCTATCCTCAATATTTCCGAAAATTTGGCGTTTGCAAAAACTCACATTGCAAGCAATGTTCAAACACTTGCAAACTTGTTTCCAAATTTACTGAAATATTTCGATGAGAGTTAAAGGGAATAAAAATTTATCAAGCAATAAGTGGTTTATTGCTTGTTTGATTTTAAAATATTTGGATTTGGTTCTTTTTCTTTCAATAAACTAAGAAAATGGGGGCTTGGTTCTCCTCCATTTTCTCTTTGTTTTTGAATCATTTCCCAAGCTTCTATATATCTTCCTTGCCAGTAATAAGAGGATGCCCAGAGTCCATATAAATACTGTTTGTTAGGTTCAATTTCTTCTGACTTTTTAAAAAGTTGTTCTGACTCTTCAAGTAAAATTTTATTTTCACTTTCAGATGATTTATTTTCTGAAAGAGCACATAATGCAGTAACTCTTGCTGCATCAGCGTATATCCCTTGATTTAATGGTGGGTTTAGCTCTAAAGATTTATTCATAAAATCTTTAGCCTCACAATGTTTTCCTTGATCATGTAATACTGAGGCAAAACCAACATAAACCTCAGGATTTTCAGGATTTAGCAACCACGCTTGGTTAAAACGTCTCATTGCCATTTCCAACTGATTATTCTGATAGTAACTGAATCCCGTTTCAACCCATATTTGACTGGCATTCTCTCTTGAACCAAACTTTTTAGTAACTCCATCTATAAATTTTTTATCTCCTTTCCTTAAAGACTTATATTTTGTCCTATCCATACCACCGTACATTGGAACTTCATCAACCCTGATTTTCTCAGAAAGAACGCTAAAAGGTATAATAAAGCTCAAAATGATAAATATCTTGATTAATCTTGATATGTACGAAATTTTCATAAAAGAAGCCCTGCAAGTAAAATAATCTCATTAGGATTTGACATCATTTTATGTAATTGACTCAAAAATGTATAGTCTAATGCTGTCATATACCAAATTGTTGAATATTACATATTATAAATTTCAAAACCAACAAGCTGTTGTCAAAATATTATTTTCCCCTTACATTTAGCTGAGGCACGGAGTAAAATTTGATATTAGCGAAACAAGTGTCTGAGCGAAGCGAGTTTTTGTTGAGCTTCAAATTTTGCGAGTACCGAAGGAAGCCGAAGGCCGGAATGTCGGGGCGTGTTTTCTTTTGGTTACTTTGCTTTACACGAGTAAAGAAAAGTAATACTAAAATGACTAGATTTCCACCTACGCGGGAATGATGAGTTTTTTAGATGCTGAAATAAATTCAGAATCACTAGATTTTAGGGTTTGCTGATATTATTGATTATCAGTCGCCGTGACTCCATGTCGCTTCACAAGAAAATATAAAGAAATAAAATGAAAATACTCAAACAAACAACCCTATTGCTTTTACTGGTAGCATCATCGGTTTTTAGCCAAAGTATAAAACCCCACACGATTGCAATTGTCGTCAGCGATATTGAAGTTTCTGAAAAGTGGTACGCAGATGTCTTGCAAATGCAACCATTCAAACAAATGTTATTTCCGGAATATGATGGTTTAAAAATTCATTTTCTCAAGAATGATTCCTTTCGATTGGAGCTGATGGAGAAAAACTCATCTTTTGCAATCAGCAAATATGTCGAAGACTATGATATTAACAAATCACCTCTGATTGGATTTTCCAAGATTGCCTTCTCAGTCGACGACATCGAATCTGAATTCAACCGCATCAGTAATCATAATGTAAATGTTTTTATGGGTATCACCGAAGATAAACAATTCCATTCCAAATTCTTTATTATTAAAGACCCTGATGGAAATTCAGTACAATTTATTCAAGACTTAGTGGATTAAATCATAAATCAATTGATTTAATCCATGATAATCAATACAGTTGTAACATTAAATTGATATCTGAGCTGATTAGGAGAGACTATGAAATCAAGTCCTTACAATTCATTGCCGTTTGTTTCGTTATTATTGTTTTCTCAACTCTTATTCGCTCAGGAGAATTTAAAAACTCCTAATGAAATTATTAGAGATTTGAAAGATAAGCTTTATGTCATTGGCGAGACTTCAGGGAAATATGAAAAATTTATTGAAGCTGAGAAAAATGCTGTCTCCAAACTACAAGAATATATGAAAAGCGGTGATCCGGCAGAATTGGTAAGTGCCAGCAAATCCGGAGTGACGCCATTAATGAATGCCTCTTTCATGGGATATTCGTCAATAGTTGAAGAAATGCTCAAATCTGATAAGGTCAGAGAATCAATCAATGTCACAGATTCCAAAGGCTGGTCAGCCTGGACCAATGCCAACTTTGCATTCCGTCAGGCAGCATGGATTTGTAACCCAAGAATTTTTGAAGATCCGTTTTCCTATGTGCCTCTGCTGGTCACACAGCCGTATTACACTGAATATCATGAAAACCGCTATAAAAATATCAGAACTCAACTTGAGGAATCGGGGGCAAAACCTGATATGAAAGGCCTGATTCAGATAT
>JAGRJP010000349.1:405-2876 GCA_020442665.1 Lysobacterales bacterium | reverse complement strand
TTTTTTTTTTTTTTTTCAAATAAATAATCATGGCTAAGAAACAACCAGCTCAATTACAGATGCTAAAAGGCGTTGATAAGAAGAACCCTGACCGCATAAATAAGAATGAGCCTCAAGGTGGCAAGATTGGAAATCCTCCTGCTCATTTTAGCAAGNNNAATTAAAATCTGTATGGAAAGAGTTTGTCGATAATTTGGTCGATGGTGTTTTACAAAAAAGTGACCGTCAATCACTTGAGATTGCTTGTCACTTGATGTTTCAGTTTAGACAGAATCCTGTTGATTTTTCAGGAGCGAAATTATCACGTTTACATTCGTTGCTTGGTTCGTTCGGGATGACGCCAAGCGATAGAAGAAACATATCTGTACCTGACAAGAAACCTGAAAATCCTTTTGATAAATTTAAGTGAGTTACTGCGAGCAAGCTAATCAGTATATTGATGATGTACTGAGTGGAAAAATTATTGCTTGCAAATGGGTAAAACTTGCTTGTCAAAGACAGAAAGACGAATTAAAAAATGGAGTTAAAGGTTATGTGTTTGACAAAGCACGAGCTGAAAGAGTTTGCGAGTTTGTCTATTTTATTCCTCATGTTAAAGGTCGTGTAAAAGGTCAGAAAGTGCCATTGTCTGGCTGGTGGGTATTTATCTATACTACTTTATTTGGGTGGGTTGATGAAAACGTAAACCGCAGATATAAAACGGCTTATATCTCAGTAGCAAGGAAAAACAGTAAGTCAACCGGAATATCGCCTTTATTGCTTTATCTTGCTTTTGCTGACAAAGAGGGTGGTGCTGAGGTTTATTCGGCAGCGACTACAAAAGACCAAGCAGGGATTTTATACCGTACTGCTCGCAATATGGTTAAAGGATGCCCTGAACTTAAAAACGGTCTGGGACTTGAAATTGCAGGTGGCAATATTGAAAAGAGTTCCGCAGGTTCAATTTATCAGACTGATACAAATTCAACAATTCAGGCATTGAGCCGAGACCAAGGCGGAAATCTTGACGGGTTGGACATACATGGAGCAGGGATTGATGAACTACACGCCCATAAAACTAGGGATGTTTGGGATGTTTGCGAGACTGCTACAAGTGCCAGAACTCAGCCGTTGATAATAGCGATAACAACCGCTGGTTTTAATTTATCCGGTATCTGTTACGAGCAAGAAACTTATGTAAAAAAGATTCTAAACAAGACAGTCCAAGATGACAGCTATTTCGGAATTATTTTTACTTTAGATGAAGAAGATTTACAGGATAAGGAAAGGCTTTTTACAGATGAAAAACTATGGCAGAAAGCTAATCCGAACTACGGATTATCTGTCAATCCTGAAGACATAAAGCGAAAAGCACTCAAAGCAAGCCAAATGAGTTCGGCTCAAAGCAACTTTCTTACTAAGCATTTAAACGTATGGGTTAATGCCGATTCGGCATGGCTTGATATGATTAAGTGGGACAAGTGCAAAGCAGAGCTTGAGATTACTGATTATACAGACTGGGATGCTTATCTTGCAGTTGACTTAGCGAGTAAAAATGATATTGCGTGTATTGCAATTTTGTTGAAAAAAGAAAATCAATACAGATTGTTTGTTGATTCGTTTATCAATGAGGAAGCAGCCGAATATAACCAGAATAGTCAATACTATGGGTGGGTTCAAGACGGTTACATGATTGAAACAGACGGCAATGTTACAGATTATGCGGTCATTGAGGAGCATATTATGGAGTATATGGAAATCTTATCGGTCAGAGAGGTTATATTTGACCCGTGGCAGGCTGCTTATATTTCTCAAAACTTAATGCGTAGTGGCGTTAATGTTATTGATTACAGACAAACCGTTCAGCTAATGAGCGAGCCAATGAAAGAACTTGGAGCATTGATACAATCGGGCAAGATTAAACATGATGGCAATCCATGCACAACATGGCAGTTCTCTAATGTTGTTGCTCATGTTGACGCAAAAGAGAACATTTTCCCTCGCAAAGAACAACCACAGAACAAAATAGATGCGGCGGTCGCCACAATTATGGCGCTTGGCAGAGCGAGCCTGAACGAAAATAACAAAATTGATAATGTCAGCGATTTAATAGATTTTGGATGATTAAATGAAAAATTACTTTAAAAAATGGTTTAAAAATTCAACTCTTAAAAATCCTGACGATGCATTGATTGAAGCTATTACCAATAAATCATCAACTGGCGTAAATGTCACAGAGCAAAAAGCCATGCAAGTTGCAGCAGTAACAAGTTGTGTGAGAGTACTCAGTACGGCTTTTGCAGCCCTGCCTTTACACTTGCTTAAAGAAGATGGAGATACAAACACAAAAGCCAAAGACCATCCTCTGTATTCGCTTTTAAGTGCGTCACCGAATGACGAAATGATTGCTTACAATCACCGTCAATTGATTATGGATAATATTTTATATAAAGGAACATCATACAATGAAGTTTCCAAAGACGGTAGAGGTA
>JAGRJP010000349.1:0-208 GCA_020442665.1 Lysobacterales bacterium | reverse complement strand
CTGGAACTGATTTCGCAGGAAATATCTATAAAAATGGCGGTAAATTATCAGGAGTTCTTAAAGTTGCTCAAATGCTTAATCCTGAACAACGAAAAGAGGTTTTAAAAGCATGGAATGATAGTTATTCTGGTTCAGGAAATGCCGGGAAAACAGGGCTCCTTCATAATGGAGCAGAGTTCCAAACCGTGTCAATGAATCTTGTTGATGC
>JAGRJP010000348.1 GCA_020442665.1 Lysobacterales bacterium | reverse complement strand
AAAAAGAAGAAAACAACAGTTTCAAACTCATTGCTGTTATTTTATTACTGGCACTACCTTTGAGTCTTTACTTCTACACTCTACGTGGGACACCCCAGGCGATGAGTACAAATATAGCCCAGCAAAACTCACAACAACCCCAGATGAGTCTGGAAGAAGCTGTTGCTCAACTTGAAGAAAAGCTCAAAGAAAATCCGGATGATGTTGATGGTCAAATGCTGTTGGCACGAACTCAGTTTTCTATGAAAAATTATGATAAAGCAGTCACAGCTTATCGTAAAGCCAATGAGTTGGCTCCTAATGAATCAGTGATTCTCACAGAACTTGCCGAAGCGATTGCTTTAAAAAACAACAAAGGAACTTTTCTGGGAGAACCCGAAAAGTATTTAGCGAAAGCCTATGAACTCAATCCACAAAATCAAAAAGCAATCTGGCTTTATGGTATGACATTCTACGAAAAACAGGATTACGCAAAAACACTTGATTTGTGGACCGGTTTGTATGAAATGATCAATGATGAAGGCGCGAAAAAGCAACTTGCTGAGCAGTTAAATGACATTCGTTCTAAACTGGATATGCCGCTCATCAAAGAACCTGTTTATGAAACTCTAATCACTGCAACGGTTGATATTTCTGAATCGTTGAAATCCCATTTACAAGGAAAACAAGCACTGCTCTACATTTACACCAAAGAAACACAAGGCATGCCAATGCCAGTTACTGTAATTAAGAAAACCGTACAACTTGCTGATTTCCCAATGAATATTTCAATGAGTGATGCTCAAAATTTACAACCGAATCGAAAACTGAGTGAATTTAAAGAAGTTATTTTGGGTGCAAGAATCAGTTTTAGCGGTTATGCCATGGCGCAGAAAGGTGATTTAATAAGTAAAGAGAAAAACATTTCCCTGGGAGCGAGTGACTTAGTTCAAATACTTATAAGCGACATTAATCAATAAAAGCTTTTTTAATTCGATTATTTTCTTCCGTATTTATTTATATAATCAATTGCTAGAGTTTTTGCTTGTTCAAGTTCTTCTTCTGACATCACTTCAATCAGTCCAGATAGAAACCACTTTGCATGATAAGAACCGTTGAAAGCTGATGTTGATAGCCATGCAAAGGATAATATTTTATTTCTGCAAGTGTCCGATCTACAATACCAATCCCCCATAGATTTACCTAAATAGAATTGAGCCATTCGATCACCTTTTTTTGCTGCTTCATTCATAGCTTTTAAAGCTTCATCCGTGTATATCTTGAAATTACCCTTATCTGAATAAATTACACCAAGCATATATTTTGCCAACCAGTCTCCGTTTTCTGCAAGTGCTTTTAATCCATTTCGAGAATCACGAAATAATTTTTTATGCTTCTTAGTTTTTTGTCTTTTGAATGAAGCACTATCAAAATACCGTCCAAGCTGAAATGATGCATATTTATTGCCTAATTTAATTGCACTTTCGTAGAAGTGTATTACTTTCTTTTCATTTTCTTCATAGTATGTTGGAGAAGCTGTCATTAACATTTTTTTGTTAATAGCTGTTCGTTCTTTACTAAAAGTTCTAAAGTTAAATTCTGGGTCATGGATTAGTCCCAAATAATAATTGGCATCGCCGTTTCCAGATTCTGCTAAAGGTGTCAAAACAGATATTGATTTTTCAAATTCTCCTATCTCAAAAAGTCTAATTCCTTCTGATAAATTAGGATTATTGTCAGCAATTGATTTATGACATATAAAAAAATAGGAATATAAGAAATAGCCGTTTCATACTTTATCCATAAATCTTAGATAAATGCTCAACAAAATTGCATGGACGGTGGCTAGCATCAAGTTGTTCGACTAGGATTTTATCCCAAGCGGTTTTGCAAGCATTTGGTGAACCAGGCATACAAACTACTAGAGTGGCATTAGAAATTCCTGCCAAAGCTCTGCTCTGCACCGTTGAAGTTCCAATTTCTCCATAAGAAATCTGTCTAAACAATTCACCGAATCCATCCACTTTTTTAACTAATAATGGCTCAACAGCTTGAGGCGTATTGTCTCGAATAGTGAAACCGGTTCCCCCGGTGATAAGTA
>JAGRJP010000040.1 GCA_020442665.1 Lysobacterales bacterium | reverse complement strand
TTATGAAATATTCATTATAGATAAATTCATGACTTTCTGCCCATTCTATTCATAGCTTTGACATGCCTATAATACCTGCCAATGGTACTAAAACTGGGGAAAAGCCATGAATTTTACAAAAGCAAGCCTAAATAACCCGGCAGCACTTGCTGTTGTTATCGCACTGATTTCACTTTTTGGATATATTTCCATTAAAGATAGACCCATTCAGCTTTTACCCAATTTATCACAGCCCCAGATTTCAATTTTCAATAATTGGAGAACCGCAGCCCCGGCTGAAATGGAATCTAATATTGTTGAGCCACAGGAAACCATTTTAAGACGAACTCCTGGTTTGAAGGAAATTACCAGTAATATTAACCGTGGTTTTGCCAATATCACTCTGACATTTGAGCAAGATACTGACATGGATGCGGCTTTGATAAATGTAATCAATAATTTGAATCAGTCACCACCTTTACCGGTCGATGCGGGTGAGCCTTTCGTCGCAGTTGGTGGACAGGGACAGCCCAATGTGGCTTCATTACAAATATATCCGCATCCCGATAACCCCAATCCGGACTATTCGGCTGAAAAATATGAAACAGTTCTTAATGATATTGTTGAAGCTCGGTTAGCAAGAATTCCGGGTGTGAGTCGTGTCAATATGCAATCACGCAGACCTTATGAAGTCAGAATCAACTTTGACCCTTTTCAGGCTGCGGCATTGGGAGTTCCGGTTTCGAGTGTTGCTCAGGCAATTTCAAGCACTTCAGATGTTTCTGCCGGCGTTGCCAATGTTGGCCGCAGGCAATATACAGTTCGGTTTTTAGGAAAGTATGAAATTGAGGAGCTAGGAAATCTGATAGTGAGTTGGGTGGATGGTCGACCGATTCATCTCAATGAAATCGCAACTGTTGAAAAAATCCCGGCTGATATTGTCGGAGTGAATAAAAGGAATGGTTATTCGTCCTACTACATCACTTTGCAAGGCGGGAACGACTCCAATACCATTGAAATTCTTGATGAGCTGAATGTTGCGATTAAAGAGCTGAATGAAGGAGCCTTAAACGACGTCAAGTTAACATTAGAATTAAGCTATGATTCATCAGTTTATATCCGAAGAGCTATTGATTTGGTGAAAAATAATCTGGGTTTGGGTGTCGTATTATCGTTGGCAACCTTATGGCTGTTTTTGCGTGATCGAAGATCAACTCTGATTATTGCTACGAGTATTCCAATCTCGTTATTTGTTTCATTCATCACATTGAAAATATTTGATATTTCCCTGAATGTGATTTCTTTGGCGGGTCTGGCATTCTCTGTCGGCTTGATTCTGGATGCTGCTATCATTGTTCAGGAAAATATTGTTCGATATCGGCAGCAAGGACTTTCAAGGTTTGATGCAGTACTAAAAGGAAGTAATCAAGTTAAAGGAGCTTTGTTTGCTTCAACAATGACAACGATTGCAATTTTTTTGCCTATTTTGTTTCTCGAAGGTATGGAAGGGCAGATGTTTTCTGATTTGGCAATTACCCTTTCTGTCAGCGTATTGGCATCGTTCATAGCAGCAATAACTATTATTCCGGTTGCCAGTCGAAAGTGGATGCAGGACTTTGAATACAAAGATCCATTTGCTTCAATGTGGGAAAACATAACCAATTTGGTAATGAAGTTTACTGATTCGACAAACAGAAGATTGTTTTGGAGTGCAGGATTGTTGTCATTGACAATCGGGCTTTCAGTATGGCTGATGCCGAAAGCTGATTTTTTGCCTCCTGCAAAGGCTGATGCGGTGCAGACATTTTTTAATACACCTCCGGGAATGACTGCTGAGATTTTTGATAAAGAAATCGCCAAAGAAATTATAGAAAGACTCAAGCCGCACATGGAACATATAAAAGAGCCATACATCAAAGGTTATAATTTGTCCTTTTTCGGTGCGGGCTCAATTTTATACTTGTATCCGCTCAATCCCGAAGACACTGAGACTTTTGTGTCCATGTTGAGAGATGGGTTTCTTGCAGGAATTCCTGATACTCAAGCTTTTCCCAGCAGAGCTTCACTTTTGGGAGTTGGAAATAATGGAGGACGTTCAATCAATGTTAACTTGCAAGGTCCGGATGTTTCTGCTTTGTTAAATGTTGCCAGACAAAGCATGGGAATTCTGCAACAAGAGCTTCCCGGAGCTGTGGTTCGACCTTTAAGTGGTTTGTCATTATCGGAACCAGAACTTCAAATCATTCCCAATGAACGATTTATCAGTGAAGCGGGGCTTAATTTAAGGGATGTGGCTAATGCTATCCGAGCTTTTACCGGAGGTATGTTTGTGGGGGAATATTTTGATGGTAACAACCGTTATAACATGATTTTACGTTCTGATACATGGTCAAATCCCGATCAACTTGCAGCGCTGCCGATTTCCACACCATTAGCCGGAGCTCAAACAATTGGTTCACTAGCAACAATTAAACGAACTGTCGGGCCAACTCAATTACAACGCATAGATGGGCAAAAAACTGTAAGTCTTCAAGTTTTGCCTATAGATACGATGACTGTCGAAGAGGCACTTGATGTTTTACTAAACCAAGTAACGCCTCAGATCAAACAACTACTGCCGGATGGAGCTTCGGTCCAGTACAAAGGTAGTGCTGACAGATTGGAGTCTGCTTTGGGAGATATGCTGAAAAACTTTATACTTGCTGTCATTATTCTTTTCTTAATTATGGCAGCAATTTTTAAATCGCTTAAAGACAGCATGCTTGTGATTACAGTAATGCCTTTAGCGCTTGCCGGAGGAATTGTCGCATTAAAAATTCTGAATATGATTTCTTATCAGTCGTTGGATATGTTGACGATGATTGGTTTCATTATCTTGTTAGGTCTGGTTGTTAATAACGCGATATTACTGGTGAGTCAAACACGCGATGGTGAATCCGAAGGGTTGTCTCGTTCCGATGCGGTCAAACAAGCCGTGTTATTGAGATCTCGCCCCGTCTATATGAGCACTTTAACAAGTATCGTCGGTATGTTGCCATTGCTGTTAATCCCTGGAGTGGGATCAGATATTTATCGCGGACTGGCAACGGTCATTATAGGAGGAATGGTATTTAGTATGTTTTTTACATTGCTGTTAATGCCCAGTTTGCTCAGAATGGGAGAACAAGGAGATGTTTTCCATGGTCTGAGCAACAAATTTAAGAAAAAATTTAAACCTTCTTCACCTCCATTAGAAAATGCGGAGAATCGCTTATGAAACGTGTAATTGTTTTTTTCCTGATAGTGTCTTTCAGGTTATTTGCTCAGCCTGTAGCTACAGCTCCTGCTATGCCGGTTGAAACCGATTTAGTTAAACAAACCGAAGTTGTTCCAACAATGCCGATGACCGGAAATGTTTTCAGTATCAATGAATTACAATTGACAGCAGCAATTTCAGGGCAATTAGAATTTGTTGCAGAGCCTGGAACAATTGTTAAAACAGGCGATGTAATTGCCAGAATGGACACAAATACTCTTGATTTACAACTTCAGGAACAAAAAGCACTCATTACTCGTGCAGAAGTTCAACTGAAGTATTTGCAGACAAATTTACAGAGACAACAAAATTTAGTTAGAGCAAAAACAGTTTCAGAAAACTCTGTTGAACAAATTGAATCGCAAAAAGATGTTGCAGTTAGTGATTTGGCTGTGGCAAAGCTGCGAGTGGAACAAATTGAAGAACAAATATCAAAATCGCAAATCCATGCAAAATACAATGGAGTTATCACACAGAGACTTCACCGTGAAGGAGAAACAGTTGCTGCAGGAACAGTCATTGGGAATCTTGTTGACACAGATAATTTGGAAATCAGAGTGCAATTACCTTTGCGGTACACATCATTCATTAAAACTGGTCAAGAGCTTGATGTTTTTGCACTTGGAGTTTCCCAAAAAGGTAAAGTTAAGTCATTACTTCCCGGATCTAATAACCGCAATCAGTCTTATGAACTCAGACTGGATATTGAAGAAAACAGCAATTTTAAAATAGGGCAATTAGTTAGTGTTGCTGTTCCGATTCAGATGCCAAAAGTCTCAATGGTTATTCATCAAGATGCACTGGTTTTGCGTGAAGAAGGCACTTTTGTCTATCGTGTGAATGAAGAAAACAAAGTTGAAAAAGTAGTCGTCACCACAAGTACCAACCTTGGTCATCTAGTCGCAGTGAGTGGAGAATTAAAAACCGGCGATCAAATTGTCATTCGCGGAGCAGAAACACTTCGTGAAGGAACAGAGGTAACAATTAATAAACAGAGTAGTTGATATAGTTTAAGGAATAATTTTTTAGTTAAACACTCGAATCACCTCATCTATACTTGTTGTGTACGCCGGTGACTTGATTTCGGATTTCATTTGCCATTGTTTGCCAAAACCTTGTTGAGCGTTGATAAGGGTTCCTTTGCCAAAGCGATTGTTGATTTGATCCATGATACTCATGACTTGATGATTGGTATTACTATTAGGTGTGAATATGTCTGTTTGTACAAATCTTGAGTCTGAAATATCATTGAGAACAATCCCTGCTTTTTTGTAGTTATAACCTTTTTTGAAAATTCTCTCCAGTCCCAGCATGGCAGCTTGTAAAAACTGAGAGGTATCATCCGTTGGATAAGGCAATTGAATTGAGATACTTTTGCCGTATTTTTGTTGTGGGTCTTTATAAAAACTGGTTCGGATAACGATGGTGATATTTCGTGCCAGAGATTTCTGTTCCCGCAACGTAACGCAGGCTCGGGCAGTATGATAAGCAATGGCTTGTTTCAATAAACCTATTTCAGTGATATGCTCACCGAATGATCGGCTACAAATAATTTGCTGCTTGTTTTTCGGCTCGGCATCGAAATCAATACAGCTGATTCCTCGTAATTCCATAATGGTTTTTTCAAGCACAACTGAAAAGCGTTTCCGCATGGTTTTTAAATCACTATCACGCAATTGTAAAGCAGTAAAAATACCTATCATATTCAGCTGTTGAGTCAATTGTCTGCCAACGCCCCAAACTTCGTTAACCGGTAGTTGATGAAGAGCTTTTTGGATACGGCTCTCCTCATCCAGTTTTAACACGCCATTGTAGCCTTTGTATTTCTTTGCATAATGGTTGGCAACTTTTGCCAGTGTTTTGGAAGGGGCAATTCCAACACAAACAGGCAATCCTAGCCATTGTAAAATTTGCTTTCTGAGAATTTGGCAGTGTTCAGTTAAATCCAGATGTTCAAAACCATAAAAGCGGATAAAACTTTCGTCAATGCTATAGTTCTCAATCTGGTCGGAATAACACGAAATAATACTGTCCACACGTTGTGACATATCACCGTATAGAGCGTAGTTCGATGATAACACAATTACAGCATGTTTTTTGACTAAATTCTTGATTTCAAAAAGAGGTTGCCCCATTTTTATTCCCAGACGTTTAGCTTCATTTGAACGAGCCACAGCACAACCGTCATTATTGCTGAGCACAATAACAGGACGGTTGTGTAAAGCAGGATTAAATACCCGTTCACAACTGACATAAAAATTATTGACATCACACAAAGCAATCATTTGGGAATTATAACTTATTCATTTCTCAAAATTTGCGAACCAATCCGGTAACAACGCCCCAAATGATTAGCTCCGTCTCGCCATTGAGAACGATTTCTTTGTAGTTTTTATTTTCAGGAATCAGACGAATTCCATCTTTTGTGGACAAACGCTTGATAGTGAATTCATTATCAATAGCCGCAATCACAATATGCCCGTCTTTGGCAGAAACGGAACGGTCAATTACAACTAAATCACCAGGATAAATGCCAGCATCAATCATTGAGTCGCCTTCAACTTTGGCAAAAAATGCAGACTCATGGTTATGAATCAGATAGTTGTTTAAATCAATTGTATCACCCAGATAATCTTCAGCAGGCGATGGAAAACCAGCCGGTACTTTTGTCGAATAAAGAGGCAGTTCTATGCTGGAGTTTCTGGGTTTAATAATTGTAACTTTGGACATTATCACAGAATAGTCGAACGAAGTGCAATTATATACCGGCATGACACTATTGTGTAATCAGTATGTACAAAGTATGTGATAGATAGAGATATGCTTAATCAATGATTCCTGTATTCCTGTTGTGTCGATTACCAATTAGTCATAATTTACATTGTATTTAATCCTCTAAAAGCATAGAATAGTTAGCCGAAATTCAATGTGAGTTTCTCACAATCATTCAATTCAAAAAAGAGGATAAATTATGAATCTCGAACTTGTTCCTATGATTCTTGGAGCTGGTGGATTAGTGGCTGCGTTGCTAATTTTTGCCATGCTTCTGAAAATGCCGTCGGGTAGCGGCAGAGTTAAAGAAATTGCTGATGCCATCCACGAAGGAGCGATGGTTTTTATGAAGCGTGAATACACCATATTGTTCGGTTTTATTATCGTTTTATTAATCGCCTTGTACTTTGGTTTTGGTTCTTGGCATACGCCTTTGGCATTTATGGTTGGTGCTGTTTGTTCGGGAATTGCCGGATATTTCGGTATGTTTTCTGCAACCAAGGCTAATGTCAGAACAACTGTAGCGGCCAATGAAAAAGGTTCAGCCTCAGCATTGTCAGTGGCATTTTACGGTGGTTCAATCATGGGCTTGACTGTTGCTTCAATGGGCTTGTTAGGTTTGGGATTCTTATATTATTTATTTGGCAGTGATCCTCACCATGTTCATGCCATTCATGGTTTCGGGATGGGTGCTTCAACTGTTGCATTGTTCTCGCGTGTTGGTGGTGGTATTTTTACGAAATCAGCTGACGTGGGTGCTGACCTTGTTGGTAAAGTGGAAGCTGGCATCCCTGAAGATGACCCAAGAAATCCGGGTGTGATTGCTGACAATGTTGGTGATAACGTCGGTGATGTTGCCGGTATGGGTTCTGATATTTTTGAATCCTATTGTGGTGCGATGATTGCGTGTATCGCGATTGCTTCTGCTATGGCAGTTGGTACTGTTGATTTAATGGGTGGTTCAAAAAGCAACTTGATGTTCTTGCCTTTAGGACTAGCCGGTGTTGGTTTGATTTGTTCAATCCTTGGTATCTTTATTGTTAAAATTTTCTCTAACAAGGCAGCTGATGTTGCTTTAAGAATGGGTACAATTGGTGCTGCTGTTTTATTTGTAATGGCTGCTTATGTAGTGATGTCAAAATTAGGAATTGGCACAAACGTTTGGTTGTGTGTGGTTGCCGGTGCTGTCGGTGGAATCATTATTGGTTTGGTGACTGAGTATTATACTGGTGGCAACCCAATCAGAAAGCTGGCAAAAAGTGGTGAAACTGGACCTGCAACGGTTATGATTTCCGGTCTTGCTATTGGTATGGAATCAGTTGTAATTCCGGTATTGACATTGGCAGGTATCATTTTGATTACTTCGACTTTATTGCCAGAAGGTGCAGGAATCTACGGTGTTGGTATTGGTGCCGTTGGTATGTTGGCAACAGTTGGTATCACAATGGCAATTGATGCTTATGGTCCGGTTGCTGATAATGCCGGTGGTATTGCAGAAATGGCAGGTTTGGGTGAAGAAACTCGTAAAATCACTGATGGTCTGGATGAAGTTGGTAATACAACTGCTGCAATAGGTAAAGGTTTTGCAATCGGTGCAGCCGGTCTGGCGGCTTTGGCAATCATTGCAGCATTTATTGAAACGATTTCGGCAAAAGTTTCCGGTTTCTCACTCGATATCGGAAATCCAAAAGTACTGATGGGTATGTTTATTGGTGGTATATTCCCGTTTATTGTCAGTGCGATTACAATGCGTGCGGTTGGCGATGCAGCGTTTGATTTGATTAAAGAAATTCGTCGTCAATTTAAAGAAATTCCCGGTTTGATGGAAGGAACTGCACAGCCTGATAACAAAACTTGCGTGGATATTGCCACAAAAGCGGCATTAAGAAGAATGATGGCTCCGGGTTTGTTAGCAGTATTAGCACCTGTTGTTGTAGGATTTGTGCTTGGAGCCGCAGCACTGGGTGGAATGCTTGGTGGTGCATTGGTGAGTTGTGTTCTGTTAGCATTAACGATGGCAAATGCCGGCGGTGCATGGGATAACGCCAAGAAATACGTTGAAAAAGGGAACTTTGGAGGTAAAGGAACTGATGTTCATGCGGCTGTTGTTGTCGGTGACACAGTTGGTGACCCGTTCAAAGATACATCAGGCCCTGCTATGAATATTTTAATTAATGTGATGGCAATTGTCAGTTTGGTAATTGCTCCATTATTGGCGAAAATGCCTAATGGTTTGCTAGGTTAATTAGATTTATTTCATTTATAAACCGGTATGGGTTTCATGCCGGTTTTTTTTATGTTCAAAAATTTGAAACTCACTGAATCAACCCCATATTACGATAAAATTAATTTGAGGATAAACAATGACGCTTAAAGCTACAATCCATACGAATAAAGGAGATATAAATCTCAATTTAACAGAAAAAGAAACCCCTGTAACCGTTGCCAATTTTGTAAACTTAGCCCAAAAAGGATTTTACAACGACATTACATTTCACAGAGTTATTCAAAACTTTATGATTCAAGGCGGATGTCCGTTAGGAACAGGAACGGGTGGTCCCGGTTATCGTTTTGAAGATGAATTCACACCATCACTTAAACATGATAAAGCCGGTGTATTGTCTATGGCAAATGCCGGACCAGGAACGAATGGTTCGCAGTTTTTCATTACTCATGAGCCAACACCTTGGTTAGACGGTAAGCACTCGGTTTTTGGTGCTGTAGTCAGCCAAGCAGATCAAGATGTTGTGAACTCAATTGTTGGTAATGACAAGATCAAGTCTATAACGATTGAAGGTGACACAACTGAATTATTCAAATCACAGGCAGCAAGAATTTCAGAGTGGAATAAGTATCTTGATTGATACATTTTGGTCTTACTAAGAAAACAAAAAGCCTGGATTGTTTCAGGCTTTTTTTATGTAAAAAAGGAAAATTAATTGAATTCAAACGATATCCAATATTTAAGTAATTTGATAGATTAAAAAAAAGTGTTTTATAATTATCTCTCTATTTGTGGTTTATTTGGGTCGGTATGAAATACAAAGAAGAAAATGGTTTAATTATTCTTAGCAAAGGTCCGAATCCGGATCATGTATGGTTCTCTTTTTTCCTCATCATTGTAGGAATTGGAGGAATTGCTATTTATTATTCAGGTAATCCACTGATTGATAATGATATCAAAATGGCTGGTTTTTTTGGAGCTATTGTATTTTTCTCAGGAGTTTTAATTTGGCTCAATGGGTACTGGAAAATTACAATCAGTGAGAAGGGTTCAGTTTTAATTAAACATGGAATCTTATCTTGGAAATTATCAAGTGAGGATATCAATGATGCCTTTGTAAGAACTGAAACAATTTATGGTAGAAGAGGACGAAATACCATGTATGAATTGACACTACTAGCCAATGTCAATCTTGAAAATAACTCAAGAAGAAAAATCAAAGATGGTCAGTGTGTTATTTTTGAACATACAAGGGATGAAAAAGATCAAACCTATCATCAAATCTTGAAGCAGTTATATGATTTAGTAAATATAATAAGTCCAGACTGACATCCGAGTCAATGTAGAGTTTTTTTAAATTTAATAGCTTGAGTTAAGTATAAAGACCACAATCAAACTCCTCTTAAAAGCTCATTAATAGATGTCTTGGAGCGAGTTTGTTCATCCACTGTTTTGACAATCACAGCGCAACTCAGGGAATGCGAACCATCTTTGGCAGGTAAACTGCCCGGAACCACAACTGAACCCGGAGGAACATAGCCATAACTGATTTCTCCGGTTTCCCGATTATAAATTTTAGTGCTTTGTGAGATGAAAACTCCCATGGACAGCACGCTTCCTTTGCCGATTCGAACGCCTTCAACGACCTCTGAGCGTGCACCGATAAAACAGTCATCTTCGATAATAGTTGGAGATGCTTGCAGAGGTTCTAGTACACCACCAATTCCTACACCGCCGGAGAGATGGACGTTTTTACCAATTTGAGCACAACTGCCAACAGTTGCCCAAGTATCAACCATAGTTCCATCATCCACATAAGCCCCAATATTGACATAACTCGGCATCACAACGACATTCTTACCCAGAAACGCACCTCTGCGAACCGTTGCCGGTGGCACAATACGAGCACCAGTTTTTTGGAAATCAGCTTCAGTTGCATTAAAAAAACGGCATGGAACTTTGTCATAAAAATTATGCGTTGTCCCTTCCATAACGTAGTTATCATGTATTGAAAAATACAAAAGAACTGCTTTTTTGAGCCATTCATTGACATGCCATTCACCATTTTCCAATGGTTTAGCGACTCGAAGTTCGCCAGACTCTAGTGCCGACATGACTGTTCCGACAGAGTCTTCACAAAATGCTGCTAAATCATTTTTGCTCAGTTCTTTACGGTTCTGCCATGCTTGTTCAATGGTATTTTGTAATTCTGTCATAGTTCTTTAATCAATGTAGTTTGTAGTGTTTTTAAAAGTTCTTCATTTAAGGCTTTGTGATTAAAACTCAACCAATAAGTGGATTCAGCACGAACCCCAACTTTTACAATTTTTGCGGCTTTAATCGAAATTTCAAGTGATTTCAGTATCTTGGCAATTAATGGTAATAATCCGTGTTTGTCTCGACAGATAACCTCTATCAAACTTCTGTTGTTATTATCTGAAGAGTGAATAATCACTTTCGGTTTAATTTTGAAGACTTTTTCTCTGCTTGGAGTGAATTTGTTAATAACCACTTCCTGAAACTTTTTCACAGAAAGATATGATTTGAGTTCATTTATCATTCTTTGAGTATTTTCAGCAGAGTCATGTTTTTCATCGATAATACATTGAACAGTATTCAATGCCATATTATCGGAAGTGATATTTATGTCGGCATCAACGACAGTAAAATTATATTTTTCTAAAACTGAAACCATCAAATAATACAAACCTGTGAAATCCTCGCAATAAACCAGAAATTCAACGCTGCCTTTTTGATTGGGTAATTGAGCAACAATTGGATGTTCTTGCTGTGAAGTGATGAGATGAATTGTTAATAGTTTTTCCAAATTGAATTTCTGATAGAGCTCCAATGGAAAAGTTTGAAATTGTTTGTCTATCGTCGAAACATCAATATTGCTTTTTAACAACTCTTGTCTAAGTGTATCCCTAACCGCATCAGTATTTTGTTGCGAATGATCTTCTGTTAAATATTGCTGAGACTTATAGAATAATTCATAAATCAATGTTTGTTTGAATTCGTTTAAAAGTTTTGGATCAGTTGCAGAAATATCAGCTAATGTCAGTAAATATAAGGAACGAAGTTTTAACAAGTCGCCAACTTGTTGAGAAAACTTGCTTATGACATCCGGGTCGCTCAAATCTCGTTTTTGGGCTGTTTCACTCATAATCAGGTGATATTTGACCAGCCAAACCACCAGTTCGGTATTTTCTTTATTGATATTGTGATTTTGACAAAATTCCGCAACATCAATTGCTCCTAGATCAGCATGTCTTCCTTGACGGCCTTTGGCAATATCATGAAACATGGCTGCAATGTAAAGTAAATAGTGATTTGGAATTTGTTTGAAAACTTCATAAGTGTTTTTTACAGAATTATTTTCATGTCTTAAATTATATAAATTTCGTACTGCAAACAAGCTGTGTTGATCAACGGTATAAATATGAAATAAATCAAACTGCATGCGTCCGACGATTCGACCAAAAACCGGCAAATAACGAGCCAAAATTCCCAGACGATTCATTTGGGTTAATACAATATCAACCCTATCATCTTGTTGTAAAATCTGCAAAAACTGTTCTCTGATTTGCAGGTTGTTGCAAAACTCATCATTAACTTGCTTGATGTTGTGTCGCATTGCCCTCAGCGTTCCGGCACGGATTCCCTGAATGTCTGTGTGCTTCTGGAGTAGAAGAAATAGTTCAAACCAAACTGTTGGAGTGTTACGAAATAAATCTGTATCATTTATCTCAATGAAACTGTTGACACTCTTAAACCTTTCATTCAAATGTCTGATTTCATGGTTTTGTTTCTTTCGCAAAATTTTTTCATCAAATAACTGCAACAGCAATGAATTCAGGCGTTCCAGTTGCATGGCATTGCGATAGTAAATTTGCATGAATTGCTCAACTGCGGGATTTTTTTCTCCCTCATCATGAAAACCAAATACTTTTGCAAGTTTGAGTTGATGATCAAATAAAATTCGATCCTCCTTGCGTTTGGCAATAATATGCAAAGCAAAGCGGACTTTCCAAAGAAAATTCTGGCCTTTTTGCAATCGGATAAACTCGTGTTCGCTGAGAAAGTCATAATCGACTAATTCATGTAAGGATTCGGCTTGATAAAAGCGTTGCACCACCCATGAAATCATCTGAATATCACGCAACCCACCGGGACCTTCTTTCAGATTCGGTTCGACATTGTAAGCGGTTTCGCTGAATTTATGATGTCTTTGTTTTTGCTCTTCGAGTTTGGCGACAAAGAAATCTTTGCCTTTCCATATTTTCTTGGTAGATACGGATTTTCTCATCTTATGGAATAACTTTTTATTGCCTTTGATGAGTCTGGATTCCATCAGGTTTGTTGCTATTGTGATATCGCTTTGTGCATATTCAAAGCATTGCTTGGCTGTCCGAACCGATGAACCAACATCTAAACCCAAATCCCATAGAGATTGAATGAATTTTCTCAGTTTCTTTTTTGAATTTTTTGAGTATTTAGGAGTTAGAATCAATAAATCAACATCAGAGTAGGGATGAAGTTCGCCTCTACCAAACCCGCCAACAGCAACTAAAGAGAGTTTTTTTTTGAAACCAAGACTATTCCAAATTTGTAAAACTAACTGCTCAACGTACCAGGCACGAGTTTTGACTAGATTGGCAACCTGAGACTGATCCTTTAGAAAATCATTTGTCAGGTTTTCATCCGCTTTTTTCAGTAGTTTTTTATATACCTCCAGCGAAACTTTCAGAGTTTTCTGAAGTTCAAGAACATCCAGATAATTTTCAGCATTCAGCGGCGGAGCAATCCGGGACATTCTCTAATAATCAAACTGATATTTGTCAGAAACAGTCAGAACTTCAACACCTGTTTCGGTGACAACCATTGTGTGTTCCCATTGAGCGGATAAACTTCTGTCTTTAGTGACAACGGTCCAGCCGTCATTGAGTAGTCTGGAGTGACGTTTGCCAAGGTTTATCATCGGTTCAATCGTGAAAGTCATGCCTTTTTTGAGTGTGACTCCGGTTCCTTTCATACCATAATGCAAGACTTGTGGAGCTTCATGAAATGTATTACCGATTCCATGACCGCAATATTCTCTGACAACGCTAAATCCATGTTTGTGGGCATGTTCAGCAATCGCATAACCAATATCACCCAGTTTAATACCAGGTGCCACCATTCGAATACCAATTTCCATGCATTGTTTTGTCACATCAATGAGTTTTTGTGCACGCCCTGAAACTTTTCCAACGACAAACATACGTGAGGTATCTCCATACCATCCATCTTTGATGACCGTAACATCAATGTTCACGATATCACCATTTTTTAATTTTTTATCGGCAGGAATTCCATGACAAATGACTTGATTGATGGAAGTGCAAATAGATTTAGGAAATCCGTTGTAGTTTAATGGAGCGGGAATCGCATCCTGAACATTGACAATGTAATCATGACAGATTTTATCAAGCTCTTCGGTTGTAACACCGGCGACAACGTGAGGCTCAATCATATCGAGAACTTCAGCTGCCAAACGTCCGGCAACCCGCATTTTTTGAATTTCTTCTTCGGTTTTTATTGAAATTGGCTCCATTAATACGATTTGGAATTTGAAAAAACGCTATTGTAGCCTAATTTTCAAAAAAAATATGAAAAACACTATGAAACAGTTATTATTGATTTTTTTGTTGTTATTGGTCCTATCACACTATGATTAAATTTTTATTAGTATTTATTCTTATAATTATCTCCAATGAAGCTGGTTCGGTGAAAATTATCGGATTAGAAGATGATGGAAAAACTCCATTGCAGAAGTTTTTGGATAATCAGCTGATTTCCGGTGTTTATGATGTCCATAATCCCATATATTGCTCACAAAAAGCCAAGAAACAATATTTACCTGAAATTTTGCCGTTAGATACTGTTCTCAAAGTAATGAAAAATGGTAATCAAGTGACGGTAAAAGGAAATATGGATATATTGGTCTCAATTATCAAGAATGCACTAGATATGCTTAATAAAAACAGCGATCTAATGACCTATAAAAAGCATGTTTGTGTTGGTTTTTTCAATGATGAGAAAGCCATCAATGGCAATGCTTATTCGCATGGTCATGGGTACATGATTTTTGATTTCAAGTTGATTCAATATCTGTACAATTTACCGGATGAAATGAGAAGCTCGTGGGTGTTTGATTATTTGGCATTGCATGAATTTGCTCATCAGTTGCAGTATTGGAATGCAGATGAAGAAATTTTAAATGTGGTTAAAAACAAGCAAAGCTCTAAAAATTCTGAACTGGCAGCAGATTGTGTTTCTGCCGCTTTGTTAACAAACATGAACATCAATTTACCACCGGATCTTTTTGATGTGAGTGCTGTAGGTATAACCGGCGGAGCTTATGCTTTAGGTGATTTTTTATATGAATCACCGGATCATCATGGCACGCCGGAAGAAAGAAAAAAAGCCGCTCAGTTTGGTATTAACATGATAATTGATAATATGGATTCAATCAAATCCGGGATTTTGAAACATACCAGTGGTTCTATTCTTAAAAGTTGCAACACTTTTGTGAAACTGACGCTTAATTAATATTCAGGAGTTTGACATGGAATTGTCGGAGTTGTTAAATCTGTTAAACACTCAATTTTTAAATCAATACCGAACTAAAATCATCGGTGGTTTTACCGAGCCATTTTATAAAACTTTTGCTGGTGATGAGTTTGCAGAAATTCAATTCTCCCATGATTATATTCGCAGTGCTTTGCATGAATTATCCCATTGGTGTGTTGCAGGTAAAGAACGACGAAAACTGGATGACTTTGGCTATTGGTATGCACCGGATGGGCGTACTCAAGATCAACAAAATGAATTCTTCAAAGTCGAAGTGAAACCTCAAGCCATCGAATGGGCTTTCTCAATTCTCTGTGAGGTTCAGTTTGAGCCAAGTATGGATAATCTCAATAATGCGACTGAAGGAGCAGATCAATTTACTCTTGATGTAAAAAACCAACTTGAAGATTATATACAGAATGGTTTTAGTAAGCGTGTTAGTGAGATTTTGAAGTTATTTGCTAGTGAGCGGGGTATTGAGGATATTGATAGTTATTTGAGTGAAGTTTTGCTGGAAAAGTATTGACTGGTTTGGTTTTAACCATGAAGCACAAGGTAGGTTTTAATGTTTGTAAATAGTTGAATTGAATTTACAAAACCTGGAACAAATCACTCTATCATCATGAATAAGTAAAAAAATACTTCGTCATCTCGACTAAGCGTAGCGCATGGAGAGATCTATTAAGTTTTATGTTTTCATTGAAATCATGGAAGAGTATTATGTTTATATAAATTGAATCCAGAGTGGAGAGACTTGTATTATGAAATATTGGAATAAATATGGTATGAGATTTCTCCACTCACTTCGTTCGGTCGAAATGACGAGATAAGTTCGAGTATACCAAAAATGATAGTAGGTTTACTTTTCTAACCTTGTAAAGACTTTAAAATTTCAGCAATATAAAAGCTCGCTTTTACAATCTGTTTCTCAGATACTTTTCGGGCTTGTTGGTCGTAGATATTTGAGATATAGATTTTACCTGAAGTGTTATTTTGCCCTTCATATTTACGAAGAAGGTCTAAAAGCACAGGTGTGTAAACATATTTTATTGCTATTTGGTGGGATTGTTTGGCTTGTTTTGGAAAAGTACTTTCATTTGATGTTGGTTTAAAATCACTATATTTTTCTAAAAGTTTTTTTGCTTTTAAATCAATCACTTTGAAAGATGTGGTTTCGTTGAGTCTGGAGTCCCAGAACCAGTGCAAGTTTTCAATCTGACCTTGGCCTCTAATTTTGATTGAATTACCGCCACGATCGCCTTCGGAAAATAATTGAGTTGAAAACAATGCGGTACTGTGAAGAGGTTGGTGCAAGTCGCCAATTAGATGTAAAACCCAACAGAGGGCGACAGCTTTTTCCTGTTTATCAACGGCTTGATTTTTGAGAATAGCAATATTTGTCTCTAATGCCTGTAAGATATTGAAAGTGTGATTCGGTTTACCATTACCGTGTTCATCAAGGTTGACAAAGTCAGTATTTACCGACTCATTCAAAAATAACGGATAGTTGATATAGTGCCATGTGGAATGGTGATATTTATCTTTATCAGATTGATGAAATCCGCGAGCCATGTCCGGCCAGGTTGCTGCCTGGCGAAAAATCCATTCATTGAAGTTGTCGGGATTGAATTTAACAAATTGAGGGATGTTGCTCTTAAAATCCTTAATAAAACGAGGATGATGTTTCAGTATGTCAACCCAATAATTTCTATCCTGTTCGGACAATAGCTCCCAAGTTATGGCTGAGCTCAACTGATGCCCGGCAGCATTCCAGGCTTGAGTGTTGCTGCTAAAAAATATAACAGCAAGAAAAATAAATTTGATAACTAAATTTCTTGCTGTCATCGTTTTTTAAACTCCCTGTTTGGCAAGGAGTTCTTCATAAGTGCCACGGTGGTCGATGTATTGACCTTCCTGTAACTCAAGAACTCTGGTTGCAATTGAAGACACAAATTGACGGTCGTGTGAAACAAAAATTAATGTTCCTTCGTAGTTTTCCAAAGCCAGATTCAACGATTCAATGGATTCCATGTCCAAGTGGTTGGTTGGTTCGTCCATGAATAGAATGTTTGGTTTTTGTAACATGATTTTACCGAACATCATGCGGCCTTTCTCACCACCGGAAAGCACATTGAGTTTTTTCTTGGAATCTTCTTTTGAAAACAATAAACGTCCCATAACGCTACGAACCGCTTGTTCGTCATCTTCCGGCTTTTTCCATTGCATCATCCAGTCAAAAGCACTGATGTTTTCTTTGAACTCAGCCATGTTATCTTGTTTGAAATAGGCAATATTCGCATGCTCCGGCCATTTGATGGAACCAGAGTCTGCTTGAATGGTTTCAGTCAAGCAGTTCAACAAAGTTGTTTTACCAATACCGTTGGCACCAATCACTGCCAGTTTTTCACCAACTTCCAATGTAATGCTTAAATCTTTGAATAATGTTTTATCATCAAAAGATTTGCTCAAGTCTTTGGCACTCAAAGCATTTTTAATCAATGCTTTTTCTTGCTCAATAATAATATATGGATTCACCCTTGATGATGGTTTGATATGATGCAATTGAATTTTATCCAATTGCTTTTGACGTGAGGTTGCTTGTCTTGCTTTTGAAGCATTTGCCGAGAAACGGCTGATGAAGTGTTTAAGCTCCTTCATTTGCTCTTTCATCTTGGCATTTTCAGCGTGTAAACGTTCTTTGGATTGAGTCGCTGCAATCATGTATTCGTCATAATTACCTGGGAATTGGCGAAGTTCACCATAATCCAAATCCAGCATGTGTGTACAAACTGAGTTAAGAAAATGTCTGTCATGCGAAATGATTATCATTGTTGATTTTCTGGAATTTAAAGTATTCTCCAACCAACGAATGGTATTGATGTCGAGGTTATTGGTTGGTTCGTCCAATAATAGAAAATCAGGATTAGAAAAAAGAACCTGAGCCAATAATACACGCAGTTTCCAGCCGGGAGCTACTTCAGACATTAGTCCATAATGTTGCTCTTCGGGAATTTCCAAACCCATCAATAATTCTCCGGCACGAGCTTCTGCTGAATATCCGTCCATTTCGGCAAATTCTGTTTCCAGATTGGCAACTTTAATACCATCTTCTTCTGTCATTTCAGGCAAGGCATAGATGCGGTCACGTTCTTCTTTAACGCGCCATAATTCCTTATCGCCCATGATGACAGTGTCTATGACTGAAAACTCTTCAAATGCGTATTGATCTTGTCCCAAAACACCAATTTTATCGTGTTCATCATAACTGACTGAACCATTTGTTGGTTGTAATTCTTTGGTGAGAATTTTCATGAAAGTCGATTTTCCGCAACCGTTTGCACCAATAAGTCCATAGCGGTTACCATTACCAAATTTCATGGAAATATTATCAAATAACGGTTTGGAACCGAATTGAATGCCTACATTTGCTGATACTATCATGACAAGTCCGAAAGAGTGATTTTAAAAAACCCGCGATTATACCTTTTACACGGAATAAATTAAACTGAAACCATCGGTTTCAGTGGTAACAACAGCTATCTTTATAATTATTTGGACTTTTTTATTTAGACTTTCCCTGATTGGCGACAGCCGCGGCTGCTTTGGCAATTTTATCCTGATCACCCAGATAGTAGTTTCTGATTGGTTTTAAATTGTCGTCCAACTCGTAAACTAATGGCACTCCTGTTGGAATATTGAGTTTCAAAATATCTTCATCAGAAACTTTATCCAAATATTTAACCAACGCTCTCAGTGAGTTGCCATGAGCAGCAATGATGAGTTTCTTACCACTTTTTAAGTCAGGTACGATTCTTTTTTTCCAAAATGGAATCACTCTCTTATAGGTATCTTTTAAGCATTCACCCAAAGGAATTTGTGATTTTTTCAGTTCTTTGTATTTCCGTTCAAAAGCACAATTTCTTTCATCGTCCCAATCCAGCTGAGGAGGGCGTGTGGCGTAGCTTCTGCGCCAAATAAGAACCTGTTCATCACCGTATTTTTCGGCAGTTTCTGCTTTGTTTAAACCTTGTAAAGCTCCGTAATGTCTTTCGTTGAGTTTCCATGAACGCTTCACCGGAATCCACATTTGATCCAGTTCTTGCAAGGAAATCCAAAGTGTGCGAATGGCTCTTTTGAGTACAGATGTGTATGCTTTATCAAATTCAAAACCTTCCTGTTTTAAAATTTGGCCGGCACTCAGTGCTTGTTTGATACCGGTTTCGGTTAAATCCACATCGGTCCATCCGGTAAATCGATTCGCCAGATTCCATTCGCTTTCACCATGTCTCAAAAGTACTAATTTTATCATTACAAAGCATCCAGATTTTTGAAAAACCGAATTATAACAGTTGAACTGATATTCGGGGGCAAATTTCCCTGATTAAATCCGAAATACAATAAGGTTTAAGTTCATAAAGCGGGGTTAAAGTAAGTTTGTAAGATTGGAGTTTTTGTGACAAAAAAATGTTATTCAAAATAACTAAGGAGTATAATTTCGCACCATTATAATTTTTAAAACAGGTTGTTCTTATGTTTGGACTTTCTACAACGGCGCATAAAAAGCACATTCAGGCAGTTAGAAGGAATTTGACAAAAATTGCCAGTCCTGAATTATTGCCGGTATGTAAAAAAACATGCGAGTTATTCTTTGGCGGAATGTCAGTTTCAGAAATTGAAATGCATTCTGATAGTCATTGGGCGGAAATTATCAATGACTTTGTTAATTCGATTAAAAAATACAATCAGCAAAGCGGTTATGTCAGGGTTTTTAACCCAAGTAAAGAAAAAGAAGGCTTTGACAATAATAATACAGTCATTCAAATCACTTGTCCTGACATGCCGTTTATTGTCGACTCTGTGGTTTTGGCCTTGGCAAAAAATGGATTGGCAATGCAATTGATGACACATCCTGTGGCAAATGTTAGCAGATCGAAATCCGGAGTTTTGAAGTCAGCCGGTGAATCCGGAGATGATTTCAAGGAATCATGGACGCATATCGAAATCAGTCGGATTGTTGATATTGAAAAAATCTCTGAAATTCAAACGGCTTTAGAACTGGTTATTAACAAAGTGACTGTTTGTGTTCAGGACTGGAAGTCCATGCTTGGAAAAGTTGAAGAAGCAAAGAATGATTTAGTGGTTAAAGACTCGAAGTCAGTTCACGGCAAGCAACTGAAATTCATTGATTGGTTATTGGATGATAATTTCACTTTTTTGGGTTATCAGTATTATCAAATTCAAAATAACAATTCAGAGTCTCCCATTGTTGCCAATCGTGATTCAGCCTTAGGATTATATCGTTCGGAAGCTTATTTAAAAGATGTTGATTTCCTGATTGATAAGGATTATCAAATTCAACGTCAATCGGA
>JAGRJP010000347.1 GCA_020442665.1 Lysobacterales bacterium | reverse complement strand
AAGCATTAAAGGATGCTGATATTGTAATCACACACTCAAACGGTGCTCATTTCTGCATGAGAGCATTAGCCAAAATTCACAATCCAAAGATTAAGATTGTACATTATTCGCCGGCACTGAATAAAAAATGGAAGTTTAAACAGGCTTTTGAACGGTGTTTAGTTTTTCACACTAGAAAAGACTGGATAGTCAATATAAGTAAATTTATTCCGTTTTCTGCATGGGGAAACATGGGAAAGCAGGGAGCGACCACAAAGGACGCAAGGGTGGCGAACATTGATTGTAGCGAAGCTATCGAAAGCCATTCTGGTTGGTTTGATGATGAAAACATTTCTAAAATATTCGAGATTACAAATGAGATACTTAATTATAGTCGCTTTGAGTTTTGGAAGCGTGGCAACTCTAAGTAGTTGCGCTACGGCTCGTTATGCAATCGAACGCTGTACCGTTATCGAAGCACAACAAGTCTGCTCTAAGGCTGAGATTAGAAGCCGGAGAGAGTTTCCGAAAGGTCTGAGCTTTGCTTATAATCCTGAAACAGGCAGTTTTGAGTTTTATACTGACGAGACGAAAAACGATAACGCATATCTTTCAACAATTGACAAACTGGTAGAAAAAATCAAATGAAAATCACAATCGAAGCCAAAGGAGACAAACTTTATATTGATGGAGTTGCTTATAATCAACCTGTTAGCGTTGACGGGGAGCTTGCTAATATTCAAGCAGAATATGACGAGTTCGGATTCTCAGCAATCCAGACGGAGCTTGGTGGGCGTAAAGTCAAAGCGTACAATGAAAAAATAGCTGAGTTTCTGGCTAGTGATGACAAAAACAAAGTTCAGGCAGCAAGAACCGCTCCAGCTTACATTGTTGTCAACAAAGACTTATCAACAGAAGCGCAAAAAGACGGATTTTTGTTTAACAACAATTATTATTTCATGATAGTTGACATGTCAGAAAAACGCTATCACAGTGAATTAACACATAAAGGTGCTTTTATTGTTCATAACTTCAAAAATTATGACAATTCAGACAATGACACTCATTTAGTCGCTTGCGCATCAAATTTCAGTTGGAGTACGGCTGGCGATAATTATGAGAAGTATCTGAAAGCAGTAGAGCAATCAGCAGTGCGTTGGCTAAATCAGCGTTGGAAGTTTTTCGAGGAGCTTGAAAAGATAGGAGTTCCTTGGAAAAAATGACAGATAAAAAAGAATCTTGGCACGTCAGTAAAAGCGTTCCTTTGTCTATCATAGGCATGATAGTCGTCCAAACATTTTGGTTTGGATATTGGACTGCAAAACTATCAAGCCAAATTGAAGCTAACACTACAGCAATAATGAAGCATCAACAAGACAGTAATTTGCACATGCCTTTCAAAGAGAAAGTCGAGTTATTTGTGCCTCGTGTGGAGATAGACCAAAGACTGAATAATATTGAACAGTCGTTAATTGACATCAAGCAAGATTTGAAGCGGATAAAATGAGCGTAACACTTGAACAAAAAAACAATGAGGACTTTTCGCACGAGTTCGCTTATACTGATGCGAATGGCAATGCTATTGATATAACAGACATTGATATATTGATGGAAATACGCAACAAAACAAACGGCTCATTGATTGCAAGTTATACTAACATTGATAATGTTGATGCAGGAATTACAAAAACTGATGCTATCGGTGGGTTGTATAGCATAAGCACAAGTGCGTCAACTGTGAAAAATTGGAATATTGCATTGCTTGAAGCCGACATTTCATACATTGACAGTGACGGCAGGAAAACTACAGAGACATTTTATATTGAGATGAAAAAAGGGGTTACGAGTGTCAGCTAATGTAACTGTAATCAGCGAAAACAATAAGACTATTGCAGAGTCTCGCTTGATAAGTATCACCAATATACAGCCAAGTTCAACTGGCGGAAGTAGTGAGACTCCTACATCAATTAAGACTAAATACGAATCGAATGCTGACACGAACGCATTTACTGATGCGGAAAAAACCAATTTAGCAAACCAGTCTGGAACAAATACCGGAGACCAAGATATTTCCGGCATCGCTACTAATGCAGCGGCAATATATGCTTTATCAGCAGGCAAGCAGGACGCCTTAGATACAGTCACACAAGCCGAAGCCGAAGCCGGTACCTCTACAATTGAAAAACTGTGGACACCAGAACGAGTCAAACAAGCAATTAATGCTTTGGCAAGCAGCCCAGATGAATTTTTAGATACATTATTCAGAATCGTTGATGATGTTTCAGGCTTTAAGCAAATATTCTCAACTAATACTCTAACGGCGAACAGGACGTTAACAGTTCCAGATTTTGATTTTGATTTTAGTGTGCATTTTGACGGAACTGGGTTAGTCCGTACAAATAATCTTGTTATAGATGGAGGTGAGGTTAAAGATGCCAATATGTTCATGTCTGGTGTTACACTTACAATATCTGCATCAGGCTACAACTCATTACCATCAAGACCAATAGCGTTGCGTGGCGACAGGGTTTATTTCCAAAATCCATCGTCTGTAATATACGGTGAAATCATACCTTCTGCATCAGGCT
>JAGRJP010000346.1 GCA_020442665.1 Lysobacterales bacterium | reverse complement strand
CAATGTAGTTTTTCCACTTCCACTTGGACCAATTATTACAGTTATTTCACTCGTGTTTATTTCAATATCAATATTCTTTAAAATCTTTATTGACCCAAAATTTTTTGAAATGTTTGTAGCTTTTATCATTTTATAAACGCATACCTTTTTCTTAACCAATAAGCAAATCCAGTGATTGGCAATGTTATTAATAAAAAGAAAATTGCTAAAGTAGAGTAAACTTCAACGGGCTTATAAATCTCAGAGTTGACTCTACTGGCAATTCGAAACAATTCATCTACAGAAATTAATGAAGCAAAAAGTGTGCTGTGCATCATTACTACTTGTATGAAAATTATTGCAGGTAGTATTTGTCTCAATATATAAGGAAATTGTATCTTCCTTATTATTTCATTTGAATTAAAACCACAAACTTCAGCAGAATCAATATAATCACGAGGAAATTGTTCAACTGCATTTCTAACTTGTTCTGCTACTAAGAAAATATTAAGGATAGATAATGTCAAAATAGTGGTATAGAATCCATCAATTTGTATATTTAAAATATTCTGAAATGGATAATGTAACCAATAAAGAAAAACCAACACTGGAATCCCTCCTAGTAAGAATGAGACTATTTTCGAAAGTAGGCCAATTGATCGAGAATATTTTGTTCCAAGAATACCCAATATAGAGCCTATTGTCACCCCTACTATCCAAATTATGATAGTCATCTGAATAGTAACAGATAATCCTATAAGAAAGTCTTCCCTGTACTTTATTATTATCTCAATTGTGTTCAACATTTATTTTTTATGGTGACATATATGGTTGAGCAACTCTGTAAAACAAATTAGGAGCTGGTTCGTATTTTTTAATAACTTTATCAACAAATCCGCTATATATTAAATCTTGAATTGCAACATCTAACATATGTTTCATTTGGAATTCATTTTTCTTAAACATATAAGCATTTCCAAATAATCTTATTGGTTGTTCAGAAGCAATATTTTTAATGGTTCCAGGGTTGTGTTTCAAGTATTCATGAGCATAAAAAGGTTCTGCAAACACTACATCACATTTTTTTGATGTTAGATCTAGAAATTTTTGCGAAATATCAGTCAACTCAATTGATGAATATTTTTGTGCATCTGGAAAATCTTGAGCTGCAATAACTGATGAAGTTTCACCATCTATGACACCTACTTTAACATTTGGATTATTAATCTGAGACATATCACCATCAAAACGATCATCATTCAATCTTGTATAAACACCAATACCACTATAGTATACTGGTACAGACATAGTAGTTTTTGTTCCTCTTACAACATTCATCCACACTGGACTACCAACCATATCATATCTGTCTGCATCAAGTCCCGCTATTTGTGATGCCCAGCCAACTTCCTCCGTCCATTCCAGTTCTAATCCTAAATTTTCTGCGGCTTTTTCCAGAACTTCAACAAAGATTCCTGACATAGCCCCTGTTTTAGTATCCTTCATCAGTGCAGGAGGGTAGGTTATGTAAGCCGCTCTTATTTTGCCATTCTTAACTATTCTCTCGTATACAGACTTCCTTTCAAGAGAACCATTGCTTGTGGTATTAGTGTCACTCTTACAACCACCAAGACCGCTTAAGGCCACTAATATAACCAGAGCCATTAATATTCTAAACTTATGATTAATCTTCATTTTTTATTCTCATATTTATTATAACAATTATCAAATACAGTCAGAAGAATTCAACATAACTTGTCAAATTAAACGACCTCTCTGTTTAAGTGTTATTTAGAGTGGTTAGCAATAGTTAGCAATTTCATTATTTTGTTTAAAACCTCATGTTGTTCCAGCAAATTTAGATTACTCAAGCGTTATTTTGATGTAACTATCTCGTGGTTTCATATTGGTCAAATAGTCCAATTTTGACCTGAAGCCATGCCTACTCTTCAGTAAAGAAATATCAAACCATATCAAGTAAACAATTTTGTGTAACTGTATTCAAAAATACTAGCTTAGTCAATCTTCAAATTTTATCATATTACTATGTTTTATTAATGAGATAAACCATAACAACCTTCCAGTCAGGGAATCTCTCAGAGCCAAAATGTATAAGCTCGCCTTCAAAACTTTCCTGACCACGACCTTCGGAATAATCATCAATGAGCAAATCACCTTTTACTAGTCCTTTGTTGGAGCTGATAATCAGCCTGTCAACAAAATCGAGTCCGAAGTATTTTTCAATCCAAATTCTTTTTTCAGTATAACAGTGGGGATTCAGAATGGATGGAGCTGTTAAAATATAAGGTGTGAATTCATCGGACTCAATCAGATATTTTACCGACTCAATGGCATCAGGGATTGGCGTTAAATTTGCAAAAAAGCCTTGTTGGCTTTGAGGGAATTTGATTTCAGGAAATTGTTTGAGTTTTGCCTCTTTTTCTTTGCTGTAATCACAAAGCACGTCATCCATATCTATATAAATAATCATTTTTAGACCTCTAATTTTCAATCATTGGTTC
>JAGRJP010000345.1 GCA_020442665.1 Lysobacterales bacterium | reverse complement strand
GCTCTTGGTGACTTAGCAGATGATCAGTCAATGCTCAATGATGCCCTGGAAAATACAATCAGCCAATTACCGGCCGGAATAGCTGGTGATTTGCAAAGTATGCTTGATGCAATTGAACAATCGACCGATGCAACAGACCGAGAAGAATTGTTGGCAACTATGGTTGAATACATTGGCGGATTGTCTCAATCGCAAGCTGATTTACTAGCGCCTTATTTTGATGAAATAGATCCAACGACGGATGCACAAAGTCAGATTGCATTAATGTCATCAATTGATACAAGCAATACTCAAATTGCAGACAAAGTATCAACCCTTAATTCTGACAATAACGCAAAATCTGACCAGATAAGAGATGAAATAATCCACCTCAGAGGTGAACAATCAAGAACAGCTGACTTAATGCAACAGTTACTGGATATTTTGAGAGCCGCTTAATGAGAAACATTCACGTTGAAATTGATTATATTGATTCACCGTCTAATTCAACTCGTATATTTTCAATATACCCGGATACAACATCAGAAGGGCGATTGATTGGAGAACTGATATTTTCTGCCAGTGTAAGGACATGGGTTCAAAAAGACCGCAGCCAGTCATCATTGTCCAGAATTACACTTGCTAATGCTGATGGATCATTGGATGCTTTTGTGGATGAAACACACCTTGATTGCCGGATTAAAGAAGTAATTGACGGCACATCAACAACACTTGCTACCGGAAAGGTTGACCGGGTAACATTTGATGGTGAACGCAATATTATTATCGAATTAAAGGATGCTAAAAAATTGCTAGATGTGCAATTACAGGGCAATGAATTTCCGGCAAGCGAAACGTCACTTTCTGATGGAGTAACAACAAATACATACTACGCTCTTGAGAACGTGCAGAGACCTATTTGTCTAGGCTATTGCGTAAGTATTCCTCCTGTGTTGGGTAATCGTTCAATCAATGAATATTTTGTCCATGATGACCAGTTTTTTGAAATTGTCGATGTATATGATAATGGTGTAAGTGTTACACATAACGATTATGTTTCATCATTTACACTCAATGCCGACCCAGCAGGACGCATTGTTGCAGATGTTAAAGGTGAAGAAAACTCTGGCGGAACCGACTTCCTAGAAACACCTCGCGAAATAGTTGATTATATATTCAGTAAAATATCATTCACTGACTATTCAACTGATGACTTGGACGATTTAGACCCGAAAGATTCAGCCGATGGAGTAACAACTTATACACCTTTGTTATGCTACTATCAAACAAATGATACCGCATTGAATGTTAATGAAATACTGCAATGGATGTGTGACTCGTGGGAGGGCTGGTATTATGTTGATGCTCTTGGTGATATTCGTTTCGGATATTTGAAAGAGCCTGATAATTACACAGCAGACCATGAAATAACAGAAAATGAAATAATTGATAAAATTCATGTTTTTGATGATTTGGCTCCAAACCTGACAAAAAAAGTGGGATCTCAAAGAAACTGGTATGTTTATAACCAGGACGATATTGCTGCCGGAGCTACTGCACAAAACAAAATTGACCTTTCCCAAAAATTCAGAAAAATTTCAGAATCAACACAATCAATTGATTCATTTTACACAGTCAATTCAACAACTCATGACTCTCTTTTGCGAAATGGATTAAGGGGAGATGAAGAAAGCGATAACATAGCTTATTTATATTCTGTCCGGAGAAAATTCTACACTTTCGATTGCAAAACAAATATAGGAATTGGTGAAATTGTAAACCTGACTTTTAACCGATTCGGGCTTGATTCCGGTAAAAAACTTCAATGCTTAGGCAATACAATTGATTTTATAAATAACACATACAGACTTATATTGTGGGGATAACATGGCTAATCACTTACTAATGAACAATCTTATAACAGATGATTTAACTATTACTCATGTTGCAGATGTTACCTCAATAACCGAAACAACAAGCAAAACAAAATTACTAAATGGACAGCTTGAGGATGCTTATTTGTTTCAAACGACAAGCGGAGATTCAAGTACGATTACTATCTCTAATATCCCAACATCTGCGAACGGCAATTATATTGGAGCAATCTCAATTCAGAACTGGGAATATCCGTATATTAACATTCAATCAGTTACAGCGTACAAAGGCGCAACATCATACACAACTACTGAGTTGTGCAGGGTTCAAGATGCCACAGGAATTGATACAGACTCAAGGATCATGCAACAAATAACATTTGCATTGGACAATGGAAACACTGGGCAAATTGACAAAATTGAAATATACATGACAACGACGGCAAGTGCCGGTCATGATTTTAAGTTAGGACATGTTTATGCTGGTGAATTGTTCGATGTTTCTATCAGCCCGAACAAAGCGACATATTCAGCCCAAGTGTTAAATAGTTCGGATTTTTCCAGAGGTGGTCAGAAATATTATTCAACTCCTGTTGTTTTAAAAACCGCAAAGCACAATATCACTCATATTACTGACACAAACACAAATTTAATTTATCAAGCATCATTAAATCATGGAACGACAAAACCGTTGATTTTGCTTGATTCATCTGGATATGGGAAATATAGGAATATTTATGGCACATATCAGTCATTTCCAACATTTCAAACTATTGAGTCTCTTGAAGATGTTGGCAAGTGGTACACAACTGCAAATATTGATATGATAGAAAATAGGTAAAACTGAATTAAATATTTTTCAAACATTCATTCAATGTTAAAATACCCTCAAGCTAGGGCAACTTCTGGGCAGCATGTCTGGCAAGTTATTGATATATAACGGTCTATGAGAAGTTCGAGTCTTCTCATCCCGACCAAAAATATCTTTTATGTTAATTTCATGGCTTAAACTAAAATAAGCGTGTGGTCGCACCGAAACCGCTGACTGTAGCTTGCGTATATACGGCCATACTCACCCATCAAAATTTAAAAGTTTTGGCATATTCCCTGTGTCGTATGCAGACTGTATCTGTGGAAGCATGAAGTCACTGACAGTTTTACCATTTGGCAAGATGATATTTGCCATAAATTCATCCTCGAAAATCGCAATACCTGACTCTACCGCTTCCAGCTTTGCTTTTATCACAAGTGCCAAAGCTCTCCATTTTTGGCGACATGCCTTTTCCCATTCAGTATATGCTTGCGATTCAGTACGCTTTTGTCCGCGTCCAGGTGTATGAGTAAACTCTCTGGAATTTTTATCCGGCATTGGAAGGAGAAACTTTATCTGACGTCCACCCATTCGAAACATAATCATTGCTCTGGCATCATCCCAGCCGTACATGAACTGATCAGCTCCGTACCGTTGGAGAGTTCTTTCTATTTCTGCCCGGCTTTTATCAGCTGTAACAGTTGTGTTTTGTGCGTAAGCCATCATTTCACCTCTTCTGTGTTTTCTCAATTTTGTCTTTGTTTTCTAATTACCGGCAGCAGATTTGCATATCTTACAACGATGAGAATGTCCATCCTTGCTGTATTTGTCTTTAAAGAAACCATCTATCAATTCTTTTTCAACTTCGCACTTAGTACAAACCTTTGTCTTAACCTCGCCATCAATACTCATAACAACCTCGCTTCATTATCCAAAATCAAGAACATACGCCCGGAGATTTCTTTTATCTCTTTTACGCCTTTCATTGCACCGGATAATGCTCCGTGTTTTGGACAATTTTTGTCCATAATCCAGAAAGGCAACATCTCAGCATCGAGATACTCGCTTGTTTTTTTGCATGTGCAGTTCATTGTTTTAATTTCCATTTAATGCCTCGCCATTTTTATCATGCCATTGTTTATGATGTACTGCGCATAACCACCTTACATTCAAAGGCTTTAGATAATCGTCATGGTGTGCGTGTATGTTTTTATCAGTTCCGCAAACTTCGCATGGCTCTTTAAACAATTTTTTACTTCTGATTGCATAATTAACCATGCTAGTTGCCTTATATTTGTTTTTATATTTTTCTCTATAACTTTTAGCGTACTCTTTTGACTGTCTGCAACCACGATTTCTATCATATTCCCTGTAATAGTCAATTTTATCTTTTCTATTAAGCCTTACATCTAACTTATTGCATTCTTTACACTTGTTGACATGACCATCAGCCATTTGTGAATGCTTGTAAAACTCAGTTAATGGCTTTACAAGCTCACATTTAAAACACTTTTTTTCTTTGTTGCTCATTTTTTTAGGTTCGATAGTTTATTTTACATGCCCTATCTTAACAGACTTTTGCTTGTCTGTCAAAAACGCATTTAATTAAAAGGGATATCATCATCAAAATCATCAAATTGATTCTGAGGTTGATTCTGTTGTGCCGGAACTTGTCCAGCGTTGTTTTGTTGTTGCTTTCCTCCAAGCATTTGCAGGTCATTGGCAACAATCTCAGTTGTGTATCTGTCATTGGCGCTTGAGTCTTGCCATTTTCGGACTGTAAACTTTCCAGACACATAAACCTGCGAGCCTTTATTAACATACCTCTCAATAATCTCAGCTAACTTATCGAAAGCAACGATATTAATCCAGTTAGTCTGCTCAACTTTGTTTCCTTGCTTGTCTTTGTAGTCATCGCTACAAGCAATTGAAAAGCTGGCTATTGCCTTTCCGCCACTTGTATAACGAATTGTTGGCTCTTTTCCTAATCTGCCGATAAATTGGCATAAATTTAAATCTTTACTCATCTTCTAAACTAACCTCTTTTAATTGATATTTTTTTCCGTCTCGCTCATAAATAACGCTATCGCTTTTGATATATTGTAAAACGCACATGATACAATCATTAGTTACATCTGATTTATTTTTCCACATTGTATTATTTTTTGTTTGTTCATTAGTCATTCTCCAATGTTATTTTTCCGTCGAAGTCTCCGAATGATTCCATAGACCAATCATTATAAATTCTGCCAATCTTGCTATTATTGTATGGGCAATGTAAACATTGTCCTAAATTACGACTTTCAAAAAACACTATTGACCCATTTTCGGAAATCATCAATTTTGGAAACGGCTTTTTGTTTTTCTCTTCGTTGTTTATTACTTCTACTTTCATTTTTCACCTCTTATTGTTAAACCGTCCAGTTGTTCTAATGTTCCAGAGAATATCTCATATTTGTTAGAATAATACTCAAGCATTGCATTAAACAGCTTTTCTGTTTGCTCTTTTGTTAGCTTAGTGTCTATACAGCTAAATTCTCTGCAATCATCAATGTTAACTGTAAGCTGTCCATTTTTGAAAATGAACGTGTCTTTGTCTCTGTTAGTTATAATCATTTTATCAATAATCCTCTTTTTGAATCTTCAAGATGTGCGCCTTTCACAATATCACCTGATTTAAGTGCATTTTTTAATGCTACCTTATCAACCGACACAATGACCTTTTTGAATGCCTCGTCAATCAGGCTTTCATCATCTATGATAACAACTGGCTGACCTGCTTTTTTCAGTGTGATAGTAAAATATTCACACTCAATTTTATTAATATTGAATGACTCCATGTTATCACGCAGATAATCACGCAATCTATTTATTTTGTTCTGCTGTACTTTTTTGCGTTCCTGCAATCGCTTAATTTCATTGTCAATCGCTGAAATATTGCTTTCCCATGACTTAGTTAGCTTGACAATGTTTTGCGCCTTATTCTCTAACGGAATTGTCAAAGACTCTAGTGTGTCAATGTATAACTGCGAACTTGTGTCAATATCAAGTTCCTGTAATTGTTTAAATTCTTGGCTTAGTTCGTATAAATTCATAGCTCACCTTTTTCTAGTTCTGTTTCAATAAATTCAGCGGTTTTTTTACTTACTTTGTATTTTGTACGCATCTTTGCTACAACTTGTTTAGCCGTCATTCCTTTTGCAAACATTTCTTTGCAACCATCCCATGCAGTTTGATTATCGTCAATATTTAGCCACTCCTTGCTATCATCGGCATTTTCCACTTTGTTGCGTTGTTCATTGGTATCAGCATCTTTAGTGTCATCTATACAGAATAAGCCATTAAGGGCGTATTTACGAGCGTAAGAACTAGCAGAGCCTGTAATCTGAGAAGCATCCATACCCTTTTTTTGCATTTCTTCACGTGCATAAGCAGAAGCCTCAATAGCTTTGTCGCCATGAGCAAGAGTTGCGGTTGCTTTTATGTAATATCTTTCACCGATTAAAACCAGTTCATCACTTAATAGCAAAATAGCATCTTCTAATAAAGGTTTAACGGCTGTCAAAATATCTTCACAGCTTCTATACTTGTAATTGCCAAAGTCATTATATTGACCTTTCGGAGCATTGAGTTCTTTTTGTATTTTATTCAATATCTTCATTTTCTTCTTCCCAAAGTTTTAAAAATTCGTTGTTTTCATTAATATCAAAATTAGCAGTT
>JAGRJP010000344.1 GCA_020442665.1 Lysobacterales bacterium | reverse complement strand
AGTAGAGATAAGTTAAGTTATAATTATCTAAAAAATATTTATATCATGAGAAGAGCCGACCGGTTGATGAAAATCACCCATTTTCTGAGAAAAAGACGACAAGTTGTTACCGCACAACAAATTGCTGAGACTTTTGAAGTTTGTAGACGAACTGTTTATCGGGATATTGAAGTTTTAATCAACACCGGTGTTCCAATCAGAGGTGAAGCCGGCGTTGGTTATACCATTGATAAAAAGTATTTTCTTCCACCGATTACTTTCGATGCTCATGAACTCGAAGCAATTTCCCTTGGAATCAGTATGGTGAGGCAATAGACTGATGAACATTTCGCAACCAAAGCCAAAAGTGCTTTTGAAAAAATCGAAGCCGTTCTGCCCGCAAATCTTCAAGGAGAGTTGGAACAAATAACCACCTTTGCCATTCCTAACCGCCCCAATGTTCCATGGAAAATTAACTTCTCTGAATTGCGTGAATACATTCGTATCCAAAGAAAGGTGAACGTGAAATATATTGATGCGAACCATGAGAAAACCGCCAGAGTCATACGCCCATTAGCCTTGTTTTTCTTTAATCCTGTTTGGCTACTTGCCGGATGGTGTGAATTACGTAAGGACTTTCGGAATTTTCGTCTTGATAGAATTCAAAGCCTGAGCGTGCTAGAAGAGTTTTTTAAAAATGACCCTGAAAAAAACCTTCAGGCTTATATGTTGAAAGTGAGCTGTGATGAATTGTAAATGTAGTTTGAATCTATTAGCTGGGCAGAGCAAATATAGCCAATCAGATTTGCTATAAGCAACTTCTGGTACTAGTTTTCCCGATTTCCAAACTAATTAACACAAATCCAACATTTGTTATTATAATATCAACCGTATTTTATTCTGGAGCAAGAATTCATGCTTGAAATTGTAACTTCCGGCGGTGTCGTCATGATTTTTATCCTGATTTTGATGGCTTTGGCGATGATGATTGTCGGGGAAAGATTTTGGTCATTGCGTAATAAGGAAATCATTCCTGCGGATTTAAAAAACCAGGTGATAGACTGGTCGAAATCCAAACATTTGGATGAAAATCACATTACTAAACTGGAAGAAACTTCACCTTTGGGCTATGTCATGGCATCAGCCTTGCGCAATCGTCATTTGAATCGTGAGTCGATTGTTGAAGTGGTAGAAGATGCCGGCAGACATGTGGTTCATAAGATGGAAAAGCCTTTGAACTGGCTTTCAGTGATTGCTGAAGTCTCACCACTTTTAGGTCTTTTAGGAACAGTTATCGGCATGATTAAGGTTTTTGCAGCCATCAATGCCAATGGAGTTGGTGATGCTGCTCATCTGGCATCGGGTATTTCTCAAGCGTTAATAACAACCGCTGCCGGATTGGTTGTCGCAATTCCAGCTATGTTATTCCATCGCCACTTTAAAACTAAAATTGGCGACCAAACCATTATTATCGAAACTCAGGTTATGGAATTGATTGATTCTATTAGCTCTGCTAAGAAGAAATAAAATGAAATTCAGCGAAGATAATAATCAAGGTCCAAAACTGAATATGACATCATTAATAGATGTGGTGTTTCTGTTGTTGATTTTTTTTATGGTGACGACCACTTTTGAAAAACAAGCTAAGTTGAAAATTCAATTGCCTGAAGCCACTGAAAACACTTCCAAACAAGCGCCGGATCAATTGGTAATCTCTATCAGTCAAAAAGGCACTATTTATCTCAATAACAATGAGCTTGTAAATTCTAAATACGAAAGCATTGTCGCCGGTTTGAAGAAGTTGAAAATTGGCGATAAAAAACCACAAGTGATTATACGAGCCGATGCCAATGCGGCTCACAAACACGTTGTCACAGTGATGGATGTTTTGGCGGATAATGATTTTAATAGTGTTTCCATAGCAACCACTCAGCCTAAATAAAAATAAATGACTGCAGAGCTGAAAAA
>JAGRJP010000343.1 GCA_020442665.1 Lysobacterales bacterium | reverse complement strand
AATTATATTTTCCAAATCAACATGAACCATACTCGAATTTATTGAGTTGATAAGGTTTGGATCGATAACGACTCTGTTTTGTTGAAAAAGCTGAGAAATAAGCAAATAGTTTTCATCGGTTGTTGATGATTGATTTGTCGTACTTTGTTCCACACCTGATACTGAAACCGAGCATGCTGTGTTTAATTGAGGCTCAATTGGGACTTGAGAGTCGTTTTCAGATTTTACTGCACGCTCGTTATCGAATTTTTTACTCTTACTACGGTTATTGTTATTGCTTATATTGTATTTGATGTCTTTGACAATATTTTTTTCTTCCAAAAACTGATTGATTTTGGAGTAAACATCGTTGAGTTGTCCCATGACGGTTCTTTCAAAGACCTTATAAAGAATTAGTTTGATTTTAATATCGAGTTGTTCTTCAGGAATTTCATTTAAACTCAATGCGAAAATATGAACCAATGTGAAAGGAGCAATAGGAATCTGATCTTTGTTAACCTGAATATCAAGAATTCTTGAAAACCGCTGTTCAAAAGCAAATATATGACGATGATAGGCAACTTCTGATTTATGAACCAAGTTTGTTTTTGCTAATACTTCATCTAACTCTGTTTCATCAACGAGTTGTAAATTGATTGTTCGGGTGTTTCTATCGTATTTTGAACTATCATCAAAAAAAGAATCAAACTTTTTATTTTGCGTTGCATTGAATGCATTCTGTAACAGTTGCATAAAGCTATTTTTGATATTTTTTCGATTCACACGGACAGTGCGCATCGCTTCAAAATAAAGTGTTTGTACTTGATTGGAATCGGCTTTTTCTGCCAGATTGAATAAGGTGTCGTCGGTGTTTTCAAAAAAAACAGTCAGATGGCTTTTGATGCTTTCATCAAACTTAGCAAGAATCTGCGGCATTAAAACATCGGTTGCAGCATGCAACTTTGTATTCTCAGCAGAATCTTTTTCCTGGCTGTTTTTCTTTATCATTAGTATTTTCTACAGCTTTATAATTTTTGATAATAACAAATTCATTTGTGGATTTTGAGACAAATATCACATTTGTAATTATATTAATATTTGCGAATATATAGAACCGGATTGTTTGATTTAATAAAATATCTGTAAAATTCTGAAAATACAAATCAATTGTATAAGGATTGTGTTTAAATATAAGAAAACAGATTGATTTCACATTTATGATTAAAGTTGACGAGTTCAAAAAAAGAAGAAAACAAATTGCAAAGTTCATTGGTGAAAACTCTATTGCGATTCTGAAAGCAAAAGATGTTTGCCTGAGAAATGGTGATGCGGATTATAAATACCGCCCGGATAGCTATTTTTATTACTTGACAGGGTGTCACGAACCCCATTCATTGTTAGTAATTTGTCCTGAGAATGAAGATGGCGATGATATTTTATTTTGCCGTGAAGTTGACCCGCTCAATGTCATTTGGAATGGACCAATGTTGGGATTGGATGATGCCAAAAGCAAACTCCAATTCGATAATGCTTA
>JAGRJP010000342.1 GCA_020442665.1 Lysobacterales bacterium | reverse complement strand
CGCGCCGGATTCAAAATCCGGTTCCTTTACGGGAGTGCGAGTTCGATTCTCGCCCTCGGTACCATTTAACTAAATCAGGAGCTTTCACAAGCTCTTTTTTTATGCCTGAAATCTTCGCAAACCCTTATATATCAAGGGGTTTTAATTTCATAAGGTTTCAAAATACTTCTTTACAACCCAGTATTTTTGTTGGTACAATTATGGGTATATAAGCATATACCAACATGAAAATATGTGTAGAGATGCTATGTACCAACACAATGTACCAGCATTATGAAACTAAACAACACCAAAATAAAAGCACTCAAGCCTGAAAGCAAACAATACAAAGTCAGTGATGGCAGGGGTTTGTTTTTACTGGTTCATCCCAACGGTTCTAAGTATTGGCGGTTAAGTTATCGTTTTGATGGAAAGCAGAAAACAATTGCACTGGGGGTTTATCCGGATGTTTCATTGGCACAAGCCAGAGAAAAAACTCACTTTATTAAATCAAACATAGCCAATGGCATTGACCCCAGCGAAAAAAGGAAAGAACAACGGGAAAACAAGAACCCTCAATATACTTTTAAAGCAATTGCAGAACAATGGTACGACACCAACCTAGAAAAATGGACACAAATACACTCCCGTAATATCTGGAAATCTTTAGAAGATAATGTTTTCTATCACTTGGGGGAAAGACCGATTGATAAAATCGACTCAATGGAACTAATCGAAGTTTTACGCATTATTGAGAATAGGGGAGCATTAGAGCAACTCAAAAAGATTCGGCAAAGATGCAATCATATTTTTATATTTGCAAAGGTTCATGGCTTTATCAAGTCCAACCCATGTGAAGGCATTGAAACAGTTTTAAAATCGCCCACACGCACCAATTACAACTCAATCCAACTGAAAGAACTACCCCAACTGGTAAAATCAATCAACAACTTTGACGGCGAACCCACAACCAAAGCCGGATTAAAAATTGCCTTATACACATTTCTCAGAACCAACGAAATCAGAAATGCCACATGGGATGAAATCGATTTTGAAAACAAATTATGGACGATACCGGAAGCCCGAATGAAAATGAAACGATCGCATATCGTACCCATGAGCAAACAAGTGATTGAAATATTCAGAGAACTGCAAAACTATACCGGTGAGTATGATTACATATTTGCATCAAGCCACAAGCCACAAACTCAGCCAATAAGCAATAATGCTATGTTATACGGTTTATATCGGCTTGGTTATCATGGAGTCATGACCGTACACGGCTTTAGACACCTTGCCAGTACCAGTTTAAGAGAATTAGGCTATCCCAGCCACTTGGTAGAAAAACAACTCAGCCACGAAAACAAAAACAAAATTGAAGCCACTTACAACAAAGCCGAATATTTACCGGATAGAATTAAAATGATGCAGTTCTGGGCGGATTTTGTGGATAACGCCAACGGTCAGATCATACCGATTAAAAGTTCTGGGAAAATCAAGAAATGACAAAACTGATTATCACAGGTATTGTAGTAATCATTCTTGAATTAATACTAACTCGATTGAAAATAGCACTTTTTAAATCATTAGAAAACTCAGGTCATAAAGATTTAATAGAATCAATGTATTTGCCAAAGAATTATTTTAAGCCATTTAAAAAACGTGCTTGGGAACCGATTAAATATTTAGTATTGCGGAATCATAGAGTATTAAAAAACAAGCAATTGTCGAAACTATGTGATCTAACATTACTGGTTTATGTACTTTCATGGATTACTTGGTTTTATTTGATTCTTTTACTCTCGGTTGTTTATTGGCAATAGTGGTATAATAAAACAACAATCAAGCGATAGGCTCGCTACCGAAAGGCGGAAAACTTCCAACCGCTTTCGCTTGATTCCTGCTAACTGGAAGTTTTCACTTGGAAGGGTGTTATGAAATCAAACGAATATCTCACAAAAGAACAGTTTTCAAATATACTGTTAGAAAATGGATTTGGTAAAAGTGTAGAAAACAACATTATCGAAAAACTAGATTCTAATAATCTTGTGTACTTTTTCGTAAGTGGAGTGATAAATGCTTCGATAGTTTCCGTTCCAGTTAATATACAATTCGATGACTTTTTATTAGAAGGATATGTTCAGATTAAATCTTCACTTCTAGTTAATTCAAAAGTACATGGCAAAAAAAATGACTTTGTTACCGAAAAATGTCTTAAATTAGAGACAGGTAAAGGCTTTAAGTTGAATATGAAGGATTATTCAAAACCGATTAAAGTTAAGGAAGAAAAATTACATGATTTAATATCAATAATGTATTTTTTTGGTAGTTTGAATGACTTTGATTGGGAGCAACACAATTTTAAATGTTTTATAGATCAAAGAATGGCTCATCTAGACTCTAATGGAAAGTTCTATAAACTGGATGATATTAACTACGAATTAGAAAAGTTTAATATTGACAGGATTGAGATTGAACAAACAAAATACAAGGCTGATTTACCCAAAGAAAATAATAAAAATGTCTTTCGTGGAGAAAGAAACTTAAAATTTGCACTATACGCTATGGCAAACATATTGGCAGAAGAAATACCTGATAGATTTAAAAAAGAAAGTTCGGGAAATATAAATATTGCTCAAATAGGAAAAAGAATAGAGGAATATTTAGAAGCTAATAAAGATAATTTTATGTATGACCCCAGAATGTCACAAAGTCATTTTCAAAATGTATATAGTGATATTAAAAAAAATGTAAATGAATATATTGAAGATGTTATTTTGGGAATTGAAGATAAACAAATAACATAATTTGATAAATTGTCACTATTAAACTCTAATTTCTCATTATTATGAGCTAATTTATCCCGATAAATTTAATTTTTCCGAATTAAAGCAAGTATTTAAAAGCCATGTTTTAATTACCTCGTGTTCAATTGAAATTACACGAGGTAAATTAAAAATGCAAAACACAACACAACT
>JAGRJP010000341.1 GCA_020442665.1 Lysobacterales bacterium | reverse complement strand
ACAGATTTTTTGTCTTCAATCATTTGATTTTTTGGTGTATCTGACCCATGTGTTTCAGTATTTTGCATTTTGACTCCGGAAGCGTTTGTATTGACCCATTCTTATCACAAAAACTTTCAAAAATAAAAAACAGCGATGAATCTCTCACCATTTCAAAACTGTTTTTTTATTATTATTTTATAGAAAAGTTTTCGCTCAATCCGCTTCTATCATAATGATAAAATTGGACTAAATCAAGCTGAAATTGAAGATAAAGAACGATTAATTTAATGTGCCTTTTTGAATCAATTTTTGACATTTTTTTACATAGCTATCAATTCAAAATGCAATCAATAAGTTAGCAAATTTTTCTCATGTGATATGGGCAAATTTGGCTCTAACTTTCATCTATTTTAGTTTGGAAATAGAAACGCCCAAAATTCAAAATCGCCGCAACCGTCAATCCCAAAATCAGACCCAACCAAAGACCTTCAGCACCCATATTTTTTTTCAAAACAAAACCACCACGAACAGGCCAACCCAAAACCCCAATAAGCAATTGTTGTTGCATACATCAAAAATGTTGTGTCTTGAATTCCGCGTAATGCTCCGGCTCCGGCAACTGCTATGGGTAATTGAATGATTTCAAACATTAGGTCTCTCCTCTCTATTATTTAGTTGCACTAATCAAAGACTCAGCCGGTATTCCTAAACTATTGTGAAGATTGCGAATCATGGGGAGCGTAAGAGATCTTTTCTTATTCAGTATTTCATACACTCTGTTTGATTTTCCAATCATAGGAACGAGGTCTTTAACACTTAAATTTTGTCGCTCCATTTCAAATCGGATAGCTTCAATTGGATCAGGCAACTCAAGACTGTAATTCTGTGCTTCATAAGCCTCAACCAACGTAACCAGGATGTCTAGCATATCACCATCTGGCGTATCCTTTTCTGCCATCATTAATTTGTCAATCTCTTTAAGAGTTTCCCGATAATCACTTTCATTTTTTATTGGTTTAATATTCATAATCTCTATTCTCTAAATACTTTGTACGTCTATTGCATCATATTGAGCGTGTGTACCAATGAAACGAATATATACCACACCATAGGGGTAATTAATCTTCACTACTAAACGATATTTGTTGCCGGCAATATTGAATACCACCCTGCTATCTTTAAGAATACTGGCATTGCCAAAGTCAGCTTTAACATCAGCCGGTACCGACCAGTCAGCTTTTTTTACAAATCTATACCAAGCTAATGTCTGTTTCTTGGCATCCAAATATTCAGGAGCATTTTCCCAAAAATACTTAAGTGTGGATAGTGCAATTATTCTCATACGGTGATTATAGTCCCGTATCGGGACTAATGCAAGGGGTATTTGTTTTTATAATTTTGAGGGTTTAGTGATCGAGACTTTAAAAATACAGTCTCGATCACCATTGCTATTTAAGTATCTGATGCAACCTAAATAATCTTATCATCCAGTCAATGGACTGACCTAAGATGAAAATATAGTCCCTGAAGGACTTTGCTTTTTTTTCTTCCATTTGTTTCACCTTTATGGATAGCCATGAAACCAACTGAAAGTCCACCAGAGCCAGAAAATAGATCTATTTATGACATCTTATCTTGACAAAACAAAGCTGTGCTTTTATTCTAAATCCAGTTGGTTCATAGCCAATTTTTAAAAAAATCTAAAACCTGTAAGCTTATTTGAACGATCAGCTTGCAGGTTTTTTTAATACCTGCTACACAAGTTTCAGTTCGTGAGATAAAGCCAGTAATTTCGGCTCAATGCGCTTTTATCTTAATGATAAAATTGGACTAAATCAAGTTGAAATTGAAGATAAAGAACTATTAATTTAATGTGCTTTTTTGAATCAATTTTTGGCATTTTTTTAAATAGCTGTCAATTCAAAATGCAATCAACAGGTTAGCTGATTTTTCTCGCGTGATATGGGCAAATTTGGCTCTAACTTTCATCTATTTTTGTTTTGAAATAGAAACGCCCAAAATTTAAAATCGCAGCAACAGTCAATCCTAAAATCAGACCCAACCAAAGACCTTCAGCGCCCATGTTTTGTTCAAAACAAAACCACCATGAACAGGCCAACCCAAATCCCCAGTAAGCAATTGTTGTTGCATACATCAAAAATGTTGTGTCTTGAATTCCGCGCAATGCTCCGGCTCCGGCAACTTGCACTCCATCAGAAATCTGAAATGCCGCCGCGAAAAGCAATAATTGCACTGCGACAACCTGAACCGATTCTGCTCCTGTATAAAGTTCTACAATCGACCCTTTAAACAAAAAAATCGTCATCGCTGTAATGATCTGAACGATAAAAATCATACCAATTCCAATCATACCGGCTCTTCTTGTTTCGATCGCTGACTTTCTGCCGACAGCATTCCCAACCCGAACAGTAATCGCCATTGACATCCCTAGAGGAATCATAAACATGAACGAGGCAAAATTAAGTGAGATTTGATGAGCTGCTATCACGTCCGGTGAAAGACTGGATGCGATCATTGTCACAGCGGAAAAAAAACCACCTTCAGCAAAAAGCGCAATTCCAATTGGAACTCCAATCGACAGAACCTTAAAAATTACTTGTTTATCCACTTTTTCAAAGTGCGAAAAGACTTCCAAATCACGAAACCATCGGTGTTTCAACATAACCAAGCCAAAAGCAACAGTTTGAATCAGAATGACCAATGCAGAAGCATATCCGCAACCTTGAACTCCAAGTGCAGGAAAACCAAATTTACCAAACATTAAAATGTAGTTGAACGGAATATTCAAAAACAAACCCAAAAAGCTAATATACATCGTAATACGAGTGTGAGATAAACCATCGGCGACATATCTGAACACCAGGAAAAACGGAAAAACTAAAATACCCCAAGATATTGCATACAAATAGTTGATGGCATCAGGTATAACTTCCTGTCTGGTGCCAAAAAGTTTGAATAATGGCGTTAAATTCCTTAAAACAATAAAGAAAATGATTCCTATAAACAGTGCCAACCATAACAATTGACGGACCAATGGACCAACTTCTTTTCGTTTTCCGGCACCATCCAATTCTGAAACCATCGGCGGGGTTGCCATCAAAATTCCAAATACAAACATGATTCCAATCGCCCAAATAGCACCTCCAATGGAAACTGCCGCCAACGGAATTGTTCCCAGACGACCGGACATGACGGTATCAACCACTCCAATCAGCATGACAGTAATTTGACTAATCACCAAAGGAGTGGATAATTTAATCGTTTGTTTTATATGATGTTTTATTGATTGTTCTTGCATGGAGCTATCATTTATAATCATGAAGTTAATGTAAAGAAAAAAAAAACAAATGACAGCTATAATCTCAAAAACAGCATTCGTCACAGGTGCCACCGGATTTCTGGGAACTCATCTATGCAATCAATTACAAGAACAAGGCTGGCAAGTCTTTGCTCTTTGCAGAAATCCACAGAAAGCAACCGAACTTAACAAAGAAATCACTCTGATTAAAGGCGATATTCTGGATGTTGATAGTTTCTCAAATAACCTTCCGGAACATTTAACGGCTGTTTTTCATACCGCTGCCAGTACCAATACCTGGTTTAAAAACAATGACATGCAGACAAAAACGAATATTGAGGGAACAAAAAATATTTTAAAACTGGCTCAGGAAAAGAGTGTCGAAAAATACATTCACATCTCTTCGGTTGTGGTTTTTGGAATCCATAAAACTCTGACAAATATCACTGAGAATCTGTCAAAATCAGGTGCTGACAGTTGGATTAACTACGTTAAAACCAAAACTGCTGCGGAAAATTATGTACTATCTCAAAACAAAATCGACTCAGTTATTATCAATCCGACACACATAATCGGTCCCGGTGATACACAAAATTGGGCAAGGTTAATTCAAATGATTGCAAAAAATAAGCTGCCCAGTATTCCCAATGGAGCCGGATCTTTTGTCGATGTCCGAGATGTTGCTGCCGGAATCATTCAGTCTTTTCATCATGGTAAACCGGGTGAGAATTATTTACTGGGCGGAACTGACATGAACTTCAAACAATTTGTTCATACAGTTGCAGATAAACTGGAAGTCAAACCAACAAAAGTTCAGTTACCCAACTTCCTGTTGAAAACTCTGGCTCATGTCAAAAACAATATTTCCCGCATCACCAACAAAGAACCCGACATCACGCCCGAATCGGTTGCATTAATTTCTGATTTATACGGATGTGATGCCAGAAAAGCCCGAAAAGAGCTCCATTATCAAACCAGAAGCATCGACGAAACACTCACCGATACTCTGGATTTTTTAACTAAAGAAAAGTTGATTTAATCCTGTTTTTCCTGAATTTTCAATTTTGATAATTTTCTGGCATAACGACTTTGGACAATTTCCACAATGACTAATATTCCCAATACGAAATAGAATGTTGTTTTACTCATTGGTACAATCGCTTGATTAAAGAATTTCAAATGAGCCAAATGACCACCTTCAGTAATCAGCATGATTCCCACAATAAACAACACAAAAAGTCCTAATACTTCGTACATTCTGTTTTTCTGCAAAAACTCAGCCACTCTGTCTGCCAGCCAAATCATCAAAGCGGCACTGATAAGAATCGCTGTTGCCATTATGATATAACTATCTGTTAATGCCATTGCCGACAATATGGAATCGAATGAAAATATCAGATTCATCACCACAATCATCGTCAATACTTTATTGAATGACTGTGGCTTTTTTTCTTCGTGCATTTCATCTTCTAAAGAAAGCATGTGCCAGATTTCTTTCATTGCCGTGTACATAATAAAGACACCACCGAATAAAACAATCGTGCTGTGAACATTAAAAGTTCCTTCAACCACACCAAGCCAACTGAGATGCGCAAATGGATCTTGAAAATATGCGACTAACTTCATCAAAGCGAATAGAAGAATCAAACGTAAAATCACCGCCAAACCAATTCCCAAACGACGCA
>JAGRJP010000340.1 GCA_020442665.1 Lysobacterales bacterium | reverse complement strand
TGTCGTTGCCAGTGAAAGTTATAAGGATTTTGTAACGGCATTGCAGAAAGATATTAGTGAATCTTTATCTGAAAGACCAAAAATTGCAGATGTTAATTACTTTACCGGAAAAATCATACAAACGGCCTCTGGAAATGTTGAGGTCACACAAGATATGGCTGAAGGAGTAGAGTTTTATTTAATACAGAATGGTTATGTTGACCGTAAGAAAAATATTGCTCAGAAATATCATGATGCACACAAAAATAATGAACTTGCAGAGTTACCCGAAGACTTGCTCCCTTTCAAAGAACAAATCTTTCAACTGATTGATAGTGTTTACAGCGATGTTAAACTTCCTGAAATTGAAGATGATCGAGGTACAAAGGCCAATCCGCTAAATTCTAATTTTGAGAAAAGAGAATTTAAAGAGCTCTGGGATAGAATTAATCGCAAAGCTGTTTATAGTGTACATTTTGATAGCAATGAACTTGTTCAAAAATGTATTGATACCCTCAATAAGGAATTGAAAATCGCTCCTTTGCGTTACATGGTTGAGCGTGGGGAACAGATCAAAAACATAAGCTATGATCAGATGCAGTCCGGTGATAGTTTTAAGGTGAAAGAAACAAATAGTGAATATAACACTGGATCAATTTACTCTTCGGTCAAATACGATCTTATCGGTAAAATAGCTGAGAATGTCAGTCTTACCAGAAGAACCGTTGCCAATGTATTGTCCGGGATCGAGAAATCTGTGTTTGCTCAATTCAAAACTAATCCTGAAAACTTTATTTCCGAAGCTTCAAGGCTAATTCAGGAACAAAAGGCTACCGTCATCATTGAACGATTGAGTTATGATACTGTGGCAGAAACACATGATATTGATATTTTTACGGACAGCCAAAGTAAACAAGATTTTAGAAATGCTGGAGAACCATTAAAAAATCATATCTATGACTATGTTATCACTGACTCAAAAACAGAGCGGAAATTTGTTGAGGAGCTTGATACAAGCTCGGAAGTTGTTGTTTACGCAAAGCTTCCCAAAGGCTTTACTATCCCCACTCCTGTTGGAGAATATAACCCGGACTGGGCAATTTCATTTAAAGAAGGAACAGTCAAACATGTCTATTTTGTGGCTGAAACCAAGGGCTCAATGTCCAGCATGGAACTACGGGAAATTGAAAAAACAAAAATAAAATGTGCCAGAAAATTCTTTGATGAAATCAATGAAAAAATAAACCCCAGAAATGTTAAATACGATGTTGTGAACAGCTTCGGAAAACTCATGGAGGTTGTTGGAAATGAGTAAAATTATAATTTACATGGATTTTGCAATATTAAAGGTAGAGAAATGTTAACTCGTCAAGAATACCAGCAATCAATAATTAGCTCTTTAGCTTGGTTAAGTAAAGAAGTTGAATTAAGCAATAAAATTAATTTTACTGACGTAAATGTTTACTCAGAAAACTTTTATCGTGATTTGTTAAATTTGGCATTGGGGTATCAACTTACAAACATTAATATTCAAGAACCTAACGCAGCAGCTATTGATTTAGGGGATGAAAAATATAAAAATATTTTGATGTTATACTTTTCAAGTATTTACCGTTATAAAAGTTATTGAAGCAAATCGATTTGGGGAAAACAAATGAGCATAAAGACAAATTTAATTGGTCGATTAAGAAATACTTCTCTTCCTACTAGCCATGCTCTAATGCCTCTTTTTGAAGCCATTGTTAATTCTATTCATTCTATTGAAGAGTGTTCAGAGGATATGACCGAAGGGAGAATAGCAGTAGAAATTCTTCGATTGCAACAAATAAATCTCGACCTGAATGATCAAACTGAAACCAAAGAAAAAATTATTGGATTCAAAATAACTGATAATGGCATTGGCTTCAATGATAATAATATGAAATCATTTGAAACCTTAGATTCTGATTATAAAGTTGATAAGGGATGCAGAGGAATCGGTCGGTTGCTTTGGTTAAAAGCATTTAATCGTGTTGAGATAAATAGCAGTTATCTGGATACTGAACTTAAAAATAGAGCATTTAGTTTTGACGCCAAATATGGTGTAAAAAAAATCGATAGTTCTTCTCCACAAAAACAAAGACTTACGAGTGTAGAGCTACAAGAATTTGATGATAAATTTCGCCTTGCATCCCCAAAGACATTGGAAACCATATCAAACAGTATTCTGGAACATTGTTTATGGTATTTTGTACGAGAAGGAGGAGCTCCTGAAATAACTATCAAGGATGGAAATGCTACTATTCATTTGGACGACTTATATGAAAGTTACATGCATGATTCAGCCCAAATAGATCGAATTAATATTGGTGACAATGAATTTGTAATCACTCATATCAAGTTCAGAGCTTCTTCTGCGAAAAATCATGTGTTATCTTTTTGTGCCGCAAATAGATTAGTCAAAGAAGAACCTCTTACAAATAAAATTCCAGGACTCCATGGAAAAATAAGTGACGATAAAGGTGATTTCGTTTACAGCTGTTATATCGGCTCTCAATATTTAGATAAGAAAGTCCGATCAGAAAGAATAGGTTTTAATATTGAGGAAAATAGTATCGAGGGATTATTCAAAGGCCAAGATTTAAGCTTTAAAGAGATAAGGAAAGCTATATATCCAAAAATTCAAGAACAGTTAGAAGATTCATTAAAAGCAAACATTGAAGCTGGAAGAGAAAGGCTTTTTAAATTTGTTGCAGAGAAAGCTCCAAGATATAGGCCTATAATAAATCGAATGACTGAAGCAGAACTTGTGGTCGATTCAAATATTTCTGATAATGACCTTGATCTATATTTACACAAGCAACTAACTGCTTTAGAGAGAGAAATTCTAAAAAAAGGACATTCGCTTCTTACTCCTGAACATGGAGAAAAACCCTCTGAGTACATTTCAAGAATACAAGAATATCTGTCCGATGTTTCAGATATGAAAAAATCAGATCTTGCAGATTACTTGTGCCATAGAAAAGTTGTTATAGATTTATTTGAAAAAGCTCTAGAAAAAGATTCCAGTGGGAAATATGTAACAGAAGATATTATTCATGAGTTAATCATGCCCATGGGAGAAGATTCCAACACAGCAGAACCTGTAGACTGTAATTTATGGTTATTAGATGAAAGGTTATCTTTTCACGATTATCTTGCATCTGATAAAACATTAAAATCCATGCCAATCACAGGCTCAACTGAAACAAAAGAACCTGATATTTGCAGTTTAAATTACTACGATACTCCCCTTTTAATGTCAGAAAGAGATACTGCACCTTTAGCATCAATTGTAGTTGTAGAAATTA
>JAGRJP010000039.1 GCA_020442665.1 Lysobacterales bacterium | reverse complement strand
AAACCAAAGAACAGAAACAGGAAGTAAAAGCTGCTGAAAAGTTTGAATCTAAGCAGCAAAAAGAGAAACAACAACCGGTGGTTAATCACACTCCTGAAAACAAGGAGACCAATGCCAGAGTTGCGGTTGAACCTGTTCATGCCGAAGACAAAAGAGTCATCAATGGTCAAACTGACATCAACCAGTTAGCTCCTTTCAAATATCCCTGGGCTTGGAAATACTTCCTGAATGCCAACAAAAACCACTGGACACCACTGGATATCAACATGACTAGTGATGTTCATGACTTTCATCACAAACTCAATGATGATGAACGCCATGTTTACACCAATGTTTTATCCTATCTGACAACCTCCGATGTCCTCGCTATGCGTAATATTGGCTTGGCGGTAATGGAAAAAATGTCAGCTCCTGAGTTACAAATTTATCAGGCAAGACAGGTTTATGAAGAAGCCTTACATACCTGGACTTACCAACATTGCATCGAAACCATTGGTTTGGATCAAGGTGAAATCTATAATCGCTATCGCGTTGTCCCTGAAATCAACAAAAAAATTCAAATTGCCAATCGCAGACTGGACTCAGTTTTGCGTGTTGATATGGATTTAAGTAAAAAAGAAAATCTCCATGAGTTTGTTATGGCATATATTTTCTTTGCGGCCATTTTTGAAGGTTGTTGGTTCTACAACGGTTTTTCACCAATATTTTCGCTACAAAGACGTGGTTTGATGAAAGGCACAGCCGAACAACTGCAATACATCATGCGTGATGAAGTGATGCATGCCAGTTTCGGAATTCGCGTGGTGAAACAAATCTTCGCCGAAAACGACATCACTCTCGACCCGAAAGAAGTCAAAGACATGTGGGAAGAAGCTGAAGCCGCTGAAATGGGCTATGCCAAATATATTCTGCGTCGTCCGATTTTAGGTTACTCCGCATCCGACCATAGCGAACAATTCCGTTATATCGCCAACAGAAGAGCTCGAAGCCTTGGTTTGGAAGAACCGTTCCCGGGTGCTGAATCGCCACTCAATTGGTTGGACGAACAAGCTAACTTACGGAAAGAAAAGAACTTTTTCGAAACTAGAGTCACAGAATACCAAACTGGTGGAGCATTAAGCTGGGATTGATGTTTGTCGTGAATTGCCAACAAGATTGGGATTTTTGCTAATGCGCAAATTTAAACAAAAAAAAGCCTGCCGAGAAGCAGGCTTTTTTGTATGGCTCTAAAATCAATGACTCCGACCCTATTGAATAAAACAGATGCCCAAGACATTGATACCTGGGAATCCTGGTCGATTAAATTTTATAAAGCCATCACCCGATACAATTAAAAATTTTCAAAACTTAACTGCTTTTGGAATGACTTTTGAAGTAACTGTTGCTGGTGGAGCAATATATTCTTATTTTGAAGAATTTTATTTTAAGTGATAAATGAGGTAAATATGAAAATCATCATTACAGTTTTTCTATTTCTATTTGTAGCTATCTGTTTTATTTCAATAAAATATAATAGCAATAAATTTAATTTAACCAAACGAAAAAAGTACCTAAACTTGGTTCTATTTCTCGTTATATTATCGACGGTTGTACCTTTTTTTATAACTTATAAGATTTTACCTGAGTCATTAAATCATCCACTAAATGGGTTGCTTTCTTTGATTGTAATCATTTTTGGATGGACATTGATTCCAAAGGGAAGATAAATCAATGGAGTCAGAGTCGTTGATTTTTATTTCCAATTTTCCAAAGTATCGACAAATACACTCAAAAACTGATTGCATTGATGGGCATCAAGGACGCGGTGGTCAATGGTGAGTGTGACATAGCACATTGGTTTAATGGTGATAACATCTTCACCTTCCACTTCTTTGACAATCACTCTTTTTTCCATTTTGCCGATTCCAAGAATTGCGGATTGCGGTTGGTTAATAATGATTGGTGTGGCAATCAGTGAGCCACTGACACCGTGATTGGAGATGGTGAAAGTACCGTCTTGCACATCACTTGGTTTGAGTTTATTATTCCGAGCTTTATCAGTCATTTCAGTGAGGTTTCTTGAAATTATCAATAAGTCTTTGTTTTCACAGTTTTTTATGACCGGGACAATGAGCCCTTTGTCTTCAAGGGCTGTTCCAATACCAATGTTGATATGATTAAAAATCTCGATGCTGTCTTTATGCAGTTGTGAGTTGATTAACGGTTGTTGTTTGATAGCAGCAATGGATGCGGCGATGAAATAACTGGTGAATGTCAGATTTGCACCTTGTTGTTTAAAACTTTCCTTATTGGCTTTTCGATGCGCAATGATAGAGGACATATCCAGATTAAACACGGATGTCACATGTGGCGCGGTGTGCAACAAACTTTCCACCATGTGGTCAGCAATGCTTTTGCGCATGTTGCTGATTGGGATATGCTTGCTGGATTTTAAATCGTTTTCTGACTGAGGATTTTGTAAATAAGCCTGAATATCCCGACTGGTAACCCGACCTTCTTTTCCTGTGCCTCTGACCAAATTCAAATCAACGTGATGTTGGCTGAGCAAACGTCGGACTGATGGGCTGATAAATAGGGATTTTTGAGAATATTCGACCTTGTTATTTGATTCAATTGGCTCATCATTGATTGGCTGTTTTTCGGCAATTGACTCAATCGGAGTTTTTGGAGATGAGCTGGTTGCGGTGGTATTGTTTTGATCAATAATTCCTAAAATAGTTGAACCGGAGACCTCATCACCGGAGTTGAGTTTGATTTCAACCAGTTTGCCTGTCGCAGGTGCTATGATTTCCATCATCACTTTGTCGGTTTCAATTTCCACGATCGGTTCATTCGCGGTCACAACGTCACCAACTTGATAGAGCCATTGGCTGACCGTTGCTTTTGTGCCTTCGCGTTGCTCTTCACTGAGCGTAATGTTTACATTTGACATCAGGCTTGATCCAGATTCTTGATGGCTTGAAGAATTTTCTCCGCTGTGGGAACAGCGGCATTCATCAATCCGGGTTCGTGTGGATTGGCAATATCGGGCATTGTCAGTCTTTCAATCGGAGCATCCAGATAATAAAAAGCCTCTTTTGCTAAAATTGCAGCAATTTCTGCACCAAAACCGGCTGATAAATTGTCTTCATGAACAATTAAAATACGGTTGGTTTTCTTAACCGATTCAATCACCATCTCTCTATCCCAAGGCTTAATAGTACGCAGGTCAATCAAATCGACATCCAGTTTGGAATCTAAAACCGCTTGATGGCAACGTGAGACCATTCCTCCCCAAGTCACCAGTGTGAGACGATCGCCTTCGGTGATTTTCTTGCCTTTGCCAAACGGAATAATATATTGATCCCCCGGATATTCGCGGCGTGCCCAAATGTCATCGAGCATCCGACGATGTTCAAAGAATATGGTCGGGTTGTTATCACGCAATGCATAGCGTAATAACCCGACAGCATCTTCGGCATTGGACGGCATGGCAACTTGCCAACCGATTGCATGAACCCATTTGACTTCAGCAGTTTGAGAATGCCAAGGGTCGCCACAACCGAAATATCCACCCGCCATCCGAACCACCATTGGTGCGGCGAAGCGATTGTTGGTTCTCCAACGCATGGAGCCAATATCGTTGAGTTGTTCTTCAGCTGGATCGGCATATTTGCGGAACTGAATTTCCGGGACAGGAAGTAATCCGGCAAGGGACATTCCAAGTGAGCGACCGATGATGCCTTCTTCAGACAAACTGGTATCGAAAACACGTTGCTTGCCGTATTTTTCCTGCAAACCCAATGTCACCGCATGAACACCGCCTTTGGCTCCGACATCTTCACCAAATACAGACATTCTTTTGTTGTGTTGTAACTCAAAATCAAGGGTTTTGCGAATCGCTGTTACCATGTTAATTCGACCCGGTTGAGCAATCACTTCCCCTGATGATGGCGGAAATAGAGGCTTGGAGAGATGGATTCCTCCTTGTTTTTGCAAAATCATTTCGCTGTTTTCGTCGTATTCGCAGAATACGTTTTTTGTGATATTATCAGGGTTGGCAAAAGGCTTATTATCAGCTTTGATAAAGGCTTTATTGACGGCACTTTTGGCATTTTTTTGAATTTCATGCCATTTGTCTTCGGTTAATATCGAATGAGTCAACAGGAATTTTTTCAACTTTGGCAGTGGGTCATGTTGTTGTTCAAAGGTAATTCTTTGCGACGATTTATAAGTTTGGGTATCCTGAGCTGAGTGTCCGTTGAGTCGGGGAACTGTTAATCTCAATAAGACCGGTTTTCTTTCGTAACGAACAATAGAATGAGCCTGTGCGACTAATTCGCTGGCTTGTTGCGGATTGGTTCCATCACCACTGATAATGGTTAATCCTTTGAAACTTGCCAAATTGGCAGCAATATTTCCACCCGGAGTTTGAAATTCTGAAGGAACAGAAATTCCATAGCCATTGTCTTCAATATAAAAAAGCTGAGGAAGCTGTTGGGTGGTTGCTATTGTGAGTGCCGACCAAAAACCATTGGTTGCCACCGAACCATCACCGCCTAAAACCAAACCGATGGCATCTTTCCAACGATTATCTTTTAAAACTTCAGTATGATATTTTGCAGCCTGAGCCCAACCCGAAACCGGAGTGTATTGAGCGCCAACTGCACCTGACATAGGAAAAATACAAGCACCGTCTGTTTTTGGATTATTGAAAACAACGCCAATATCACGACCATCTGAAAAACCACCTAGTTTCATCATTGATGCTTCTAATGCTTGTTGAGGTGGCAGTCCCATCGCCAAAAGCAAAGGTCGCGATCGGTAATAACCGGAAACCGCATCTCGTTGACCAATAATACACTGTCCGAGAATAATCTGTGCCAAATCATGTCCGCGTGCGGAAAATTGATAAAGAACCTTTTTGTTCTTAACTAAGGTGTATTCTTCCAGATCGTCCAGTTCTCTGGAGATAAAAAGTTTGAAAGCGATTTCTTCCCAGTTGAATTCAAATTTGGCTTCAATATTTTCTGCGGTATTCATGATGGTTTGGTAATTATTATAGACCTGATACATTATGCGATAGTTTTGCTGAAATGTGCTTGCTAAATAAACTCAAAATTTATACTATTAGGCAATAAAAAAGTAATATATGGTAGAAATAAGAAATTAAATTTTAAAATTATGGATTTGCACGATATAAAAATTCTACAAGAGATTCAAAAAAATGGTCGTGTCAGTAACAAAGAACTTGCTGAGAAAGTAAATTTGTCACCGGCTCCATGCTGGCGCAGGATGAGTGCCTTAGAGGAACAAGGCGTGATAAAAAGCTATACAGCTTTACTCAATCACGAGAAAATTGGTTTGACAATCACCGCTTTTGCTCATGTGAGTCTGGAAAATCATCACACCGATACGGTGAGATCATTTGATAAGGCAATTTCTGAATGGGCTGAAATTCAAGAGTGTCATGCGACATCAGGATCCTATGACTATTTGCTGAAAATTGTCACGGTTGATATGAAAGCCTATAACAATTTTATGTATGAGAAATTACTTCGGCTGAAAGCGATACGTTCAGTCAATACCAGTTTCTC
>JAGRJP010000339.1:600-3408 GCA_020442665.1 Lysobacterales bacterium | reverse complement strand
CAAGTTGTGTGGTTATCACTTCGCCAGATTGATCCGATGTGGAATAAAACACACGGTCCGAATCTCCGGCAAAGAAAGGATCAGAGCCGTTTTTATCAACGAGAGTAGTTTCTCCTGATTTCACATCAATTACAAACACACCGGTATCTTGTGAGTAGAGCGGAGATGTCAGATAACCTCCGCCAATGGCTTCATAGACAACTGTTTTATTGTTGGCTGATAAAGCTGGGTTGATATAATGTCCTGGTTTTTTTGTGATTTGTTTGGATTTACCGGAAAGATTAGAAATTTGAATAGTTCCAAGGTTTTCATCGTTCCATGTGGTGTAAACGATGGATTTGCCATCTTGAGAAAATCTGGGATAAAATTCAAAGTCCTTGGTTTGTTTGGTGAGTCTTTGTGGTTTTCCATCAGGTAGTTTTACGGTGTAAATATATCCTAAAGCCTGAAAGATCGCTTGCTTGCCATCTGGTGATTTTTGTAACCAACGCAGCATTTTTGCTTTGAATTCTTCAGGTGCAGGGTCAATGTTTACTTTCACAGCTTTGCTGATTTTTCGAGTGTCTTCAACGGCAAAAGGAATATTGGCAACTTGTTTATCTTTAACATTAATTTTATGAATTTCACCTTTAGCGTAGAATACAATTTCCTTGCCATCAGGAGTCCATGCAAAAGACGGATAAACTCCGTGAATCGCCCAGGTTTCTTGCATATCTCTTTCCAGATTGTCATAAATCGGCGTTAACTCACCGCTTTCACGATCTTGTAAAAATAATGTGGAGTTATTCCGAACCCGACGCACGAAAGCCAAAGTTTTACCATCAGGTGATGGAGTGGGGCGGACCGCACCGCCGGGACCACTAACCCAGATGTCAATATCGCCTTTTGCTAAATCAATGGCTTCAATATCATAAATTTGATTGTTTGAATCTTTAGAGTATTCAAAATAACGTCCCGGAGTGGCATCACGAGAATAAAGAACATGTTTACCATCAGGCATAAAAATCGGCTCACCCAAGTCTTTTTGCTCGTTAGGGCGTTTGTTGAGCTGAACTCCTGAACCACCTGATTTGTGATACATCCAGATTTCACCGGCTCCAATGGAACGCATTCCGGTAAAGTGTTTGCGGGCAATAATGTATTCGCCATCCGGTGACCATGCCGGCTGATTCAATAAGCGAAACTCTTCTTTGGTGACTTGTGTTTGTTCTGAACCATCGGTGTTCATTGTCCAGATATTATCACCACCACCCTGATCGGTCGTAAAAGCCAACTGTTTACCATTCGGTGAGAATCGAGGTTGCATGTCCCATGCCATAGAGTTGGTAATGTTTGTGGCTTTTCCTCCACCGATTGGCATTGTGTAGATGTCACCCAACAAATCGAATGCAATGGTTTGACCATCAGGGCTTACATCCAAATTCATCCATGTTCCTGTTGTTGTTTTAATTGTTGCTAAAGTGGTTTCTCCCGGAGGATTATTAACATCCCACTTTTTTTCTTCTTCTTTATTGGAATCATCTTCTGCCTGGATAGCAAAGCTAAACAGCAGAGCCAATATGATTTGTAGTCTTGAATTTTTCATTGATTTATTTTTATGTTGAAAAAGTTCAGATACTTTATCACAATTTGATGTGACTTCGTATTATTTTGGATATTGAGGTGTATTTACTAACCGCCAACAAATTGTGAGCTCTTGATACGGGCGATTTCGTCTCGAATTGTGGCTGCTTGTTCAAATTCCATGTTTTTTGCGTGTTCAAACATGGTCTTTTCCAGTTTGGCAATGAGTTGAGCTAATTGTTTAGGTGTTTCGATATTGTAATTTGCTGATTGTTCAGCAACTTTCAGTCTGCTGCCGGTTTCTGAACTGGCATCAAATCCATCTTTCAAATCATGAATTTTACGAATCACTGTTTTCGGTGTGATTCCATGTTTTTTGTTGAATTCCATTTGTTTTTCACGACGACGTTGGGTTTCATCGATGGCATACTCCATTGCCGGTGTGATTTTATCACCGTATAAAATCGCTTTGCCTTTTGAATTTCGGCTGGCACGACCAATAGTTTGAATCAGGGAGCGATCAGAACGTAAAAAACCGGGTTTGTCCGCATCTAAAATCGCAACCAGCGAAACTTCAGGCATATCCAAGCCCTCTCGAAGAAGATTGATTCCTATAAGAACATCAAAAACACCTTGTCGCAAGTCACGAATAATTTCCGCACGTTCAACCGTATCAATTTCCGAATGCAGATAACGGCATTTAATGCCATGTTCTGTCATGTAATCGGTTAAATCCTCACTCATGCGTTTTGTGAGCGTGGTGACGAGAATTCGTTCGCCAATTTTGACTCTTTTATTAACTTCAGAAAGCAAATCATCGACTTGTGTGGAAACCGGACGGACTTCAATTTCCGGATCAAGAAGTCCTGTTGGTCTCACCACTTGCTCAACAGTTTGCGAAGCATTCTTTTCTTCATAATCTGCCGGAGTTGCCGAGACAAATATCATACGAGGAGTTCTGGCCTCCCATTCTTCAAAACGAAGAGGGCGGTTGTCCATTGCCGAAGGTAAGCGGAAACCATAATTAACTAAATTTTCTTTTCGAGAACGGTCACCTTTATACATACCTCCAATTTGAGGAATCGAAACATGGCTTTCATCCATCACCAGCAAAGCATCATCCGGTAAATAATCAAACAAACAAGGTGGTGGAGCTCCCGGTGGTAATCCGGTAAGATGTCTGGAGTAGTTCTCAATTCCTGTGCAATAGCCGAGTTCCATCATCATTTCCAAGTCATAATTGGT
>JAGRJP010000339.1:0-494 GCA_020442665.1 Lysobacterales bacterium | reverse complement strand
ACAATTCGGTCACGCGGAGTGACGAAGTGGGTGGTTGGAAAGATTGTCAATTCGGTTTCATTATTGAGTTTTTTCCCCGTAAGCGGGTCGAAATAACTCAATTGCTCGATTTCATCATCGAAAAGTTCAATACGAATCGCTTGTTTGTCAGACTCAGCCGGGAAAATATCAATCACTTCGCCATGAACTCGGAAAGTACCTCGTGCCAATTCGTAATCATTGCGATCAAATTGCAATTCCGCTAACTGACGGAGTAAATCCCGTTGGTCGATAATTTGTCCAACTTTAAGTGGTATAACCATGCGTAAATAGGACTGAGGATCGCCTAGACCGTAAATGGCAGAAACAGTTGCCACAATAATTACATCTCGACGTTCCATCAAGGCTTTGGTCGCTGACAACCGCATTTGCTCGATGTATTCGTTGATTGAAGCATCTTTCTCGATATAAGTGTCCGATGCGGCAACATAGGCTTCAGGTTGATAATAATCGTA
>JAGRJP010000338.1 GCA_020442665.1 Lysobacterales bacterium | reverse complement strand
TATAGATAACTCAGAAATTGGCTTTATGTTTTTTTATAAAAATGATAAATACCCTAGTTTTCATGCAGATACAAAAATCTCCTTGCCATTGAAAAATGTAGAAAGAATTGGTAATCAGTATAGTGTTATCATGCAAAAAGAAATTAATAAAATAAAAGGATTAAGAATAGACATAGATGGCATGAGAGTTGGTTCAAAAATTAGCGACATCAAAATAGACCTAACAGTTGGTGGTCGGAAATATGAGAACTTGGAGTTCAAACCATTGAATCAAATTGTTGAAGCAGCCCATGGGTCTTTTAAACCAACCGGAACAGATCCGTATTTTGAAATTTTTATTCCTGAAGAGTTTAAAGGACAGGACATTCTAGCTGATATCAAGGCAACATTAACAATACAAAACCAACCGGAGTTTTTTCTGGAAAATATGCTTGATTCGGAAGAGTGGCAGTTTTTTTATTCAGAAAACAAGGACTTTTCAGAAGATAAATCAATAAAGTTTAAGGTTGATACCACTATTCATGACATTAGAGTAAAAGTAGAAGCTAAACTCGCCCTCCAGCCATTATCTGCTGAGTTTGTGAGATTGGATTTTCCGGCTGTTAGCGGGCTTAAATTCACAAACTTCAAAATTGAATTGGATGATGTAGTTATTGAAACAGACAAATACGTTGCCGCAAATAATTTGAATTATCTCCAGGAAGAAAGTACGATAAACGTAACTGGAAACGACCCCCATATTATTTTTAAGCTTAATACTTTAACCTCGATAAAAAGTGTTAATGTATATATGGAATTAGGAGAATAATATGGGTCGGCTAAAGATAATACTGATATTCAGTTTGACTTTGACACTGCCGGTAAATATTTTTGGTATATATTGGCTTAAAAAAACTTTCAAAACATATCATGAGCTTGATAAATTTGAAGTTACAATGGATAAAACAAGTAGGTTTTTTAGAGTTGGTAATGCTGAGTTTGATGATGCCATTCGTCGAATAAAAAGTGTTTTTAATCTCAGCGAAAAAGCAGACGTACAGTTATTAATCAATCAAAAAGATTTACATGCTTTATTTTCAGATTTACCAAAATCAGGTTTTGATGATAAAGACGATACCTATTTGATAATGGATAATGTTGTACTTAAAGGAAAAACCAGGCTTAGAGGCGATCATATTTATCACTGGGGTCTTGCTGATAAATCATGGCGATTTAAAACCTCGAAAAAAAGTGTTCACAACGGTATCAATAAATTTAATTTTGTTATACCAAAATCATTGGATTTATTATCAAACCATATGTCCTATGCTCTAGCAAAATCATTAGATCTTCTGGCGCCAGAAAGTAAGTTAGTCAGCTTTGCTGTTAATGGTAAAGAAAGAAGAAGCAAGTTGATGGTAGAGCAAATTGATGAAAGCTTTCTTCGAAAAAACCGTCGTATGCCAAACGACATCTACAAAGGCGATAATATCGGACAAAGTAAATACTTTGGCGTTGATGTCAGGTTATTTAATAATCCGGGTATTTGGGATAAGGCATCTTATAACAATCATTTTGATTCTGATAATAAAAAACCACTGCAAACAATGCTCCAAAACCTTTCGATGGGTGACTACAAAACTATGGATTTAAAGAGTTTTGCAGCATTTTCCGCCTTTATTGATTTGGCATCATCTTATCATCATGATCAAACTCACAACTGGATTCTTTATTATGATGGATATTTTGAAAAAATGTTTCCTATCGTATGGGATTCAACAGGTTGGAATAATCAACCAATTGATAAAGTCCACTTGAATATTATGTCATCGGATTTGTTAATAAAATTATTTGAAAACTATCAATTCATAGCGGAAAAATATCGGGTACTTGAGAGATTTTATTCTTCTGAGAAAGAGAGTTTTTTAGAGTCCTTGAAAATAGAAACAGCAAATTCTGAAGAACAGATACGAAGAAACGATAGCTCAATTTCTCTTTACAGTGATAAATTAGAGAGATCAAAAAAATATCTCGCGAAATTCAATTCGAAAATCATCCAAAAACTAGATGAGGTAGAAGCTTATTTTCTCGGCAAAGTGAGCATATCAGATTATAAATATTCTCTACCAGATGATTTATATACAGTCAGATTGCTTGTTGGAGGAAGCAAATTAATTACAAATATCCGGTTCCGGTTTAACGAATCAATTAATGAGCGGCCTCAAAGTGTACATGTTGAATATAAAAAAGGCAATCTCCTGCATACAGTTAATCTGGCGAACCAAACGAAATATGAAAATAACCAATTGAATATAAATATAGATTTGTTACCGAGAACTGAAAAGGATGATGCTTTTTTAGGAATTAAAACTATTTTTACAGAAGCAACTTATGATTTTATTTTTGAAGGAGTTAACACAAAATATATTGATTCGGTTGAACTTACATTTCTAAATTTGGATAAACAAACGATTCAGGTTGAAAAGGTTGAAAATATCGGCTCTATCAGTTTTAGACCGTCAAGTAAAAATATCATCAATAATACCGCTTTTAATCAACAAACCTGGACTGTCGAAAAACACTTTAGCGGATTTACAGAAATCAAAGACGATGTGGTTATTGAGCCGGGAACGCAGTTGGTTTTTGATGAAGCTGCCAGTTTAAGAGTTTTAGGAAAAGTTACAGCGATAGGCACAGCAGAGAACCCGATTGTATTTGATGCCAAGGACTCTTCAAAGCCGTGGGGAGCTTTTGCCTTGAAAGGGAAAAGAGCCGATGAGTCTGTTTTTAAACATGTCATATTCAAGAATGGCAGCGGAGATAAGGGTAGTTTACACGAATACACTGCTATGTTTTCAGTTCATGATGCGGATCGAATCTTAGTTGAAGACTCGGAGTTTTATGACAGCAAGTTAACTGATGACATGGTTCATGTTATCTACTCTGACATCATATTTAGAAACAGCAAATTTGTCCGTTCATTATCCGATGCTGTTGATATTGATATTTCTTCAGCAGTTCTCGACAATTGTGAATTTGTTGGTTCAGGGAATGACTCTATTGATTTGATGACTTCTGATGCTGTTGTGTTAAATACAAAATTTTATAATTCTGGTGATAAGGGAATTTCAATTGGCGAAGGTAGTAATTTACTGGCGATTAACAACTATATAGAAAACAGCGAAATTGGTATGCAGTCTAAGGATACATCGAAGGCATTTATCTATAACACATCATTTATCGGCAACAAAAAAGCCATTGATGCGTATCATAAGAACTGGCGTTATTCTAGTGGTGGCACTATTAATGTCGAAAATTGTGTCATGCAAAACAACTCTGAAAATGCAACCGTAGGCAAGAAATCAAAAGTTGTCATCAATAAC
>JAGRJP010000337.1 GCA_020442665.1 Lysobacterales bacterium | reverse complement strand
GCCGGACTGGCACATCATCACTTTCAGGTGAGCAAAAAAGAAGTTGATGGCAAAACCGAAAGCTCTGTGAAGTTGTTAAACCAACAACAAAGAATCGAAGAACTCGCCCGCATGTCCGGTGGCTCAACCATCACCGAAGCCACTCTGGAACAGGCGAAATCATTTATGCTGGCGGGGTAGAGCAATTAGCAATTAACAATTAACAATAAGAAATTATTTAATCACATATGAAATTCTTACCAGCTTTATTTATATTATTCTTGTCTTTTTCAGTAAAAGCTGAGGATACAAATGTTTTTGAAAATGTTACTGTAGGTTTTAAAGTTACAAAGCCAAATGATTGGCAGTTTGTAACTGTAAAAGATAACTTTGATAATCTCAAAAAAGTTAAAATGGACAATCAGGAATTCAAACAAATGATGCTCAAGTATTCTACAGCACCATTAGTAGCAATGATGAAACACCCAGAACCGTTTGAAGACTTAAATCCCAGTTTCAAAGTGAACATTAAACCAATTGGACAGCTGAAGGATTACACACCAGAGCAAATAGTTGCACTGATCATTCCACAATTTGAAAAAGTTTTTACTAATTTTGTTGTTGTTCATCAACCGGAACGGATAAAAATTGGTGGTTTGGATGCTGGTTATATGAAAGCAAATTATACTTTATCTACACAAGATGGTAAAAATTTTGATACTACATCCGAACTATGGATAGTTCCAAGAGGAGATTATTTCTTTACAATTGGTGCTGGTACAAGAAAAGATGAGAAAACAGGTACAAGGGAAGAAATCTCCAAAATTATTGAAAGCATACAATTTTGAGGAAAAACATATCTGGAAGTTTCTTGTAGTCATCCTTGCAATTTGAAATTCCTAGTTTCAATTTACAAGGTTAATAACATATTTTAGGTTCGGCACAGTAAATCAGTCACTAGAAGATTGCTAATTGCTAATTACTAATTCTTTCTATAATTACTCGAAATCTGATTGATAGCACCCAAAGTCCATCTGGAATTAGCATGACAAATCGCAACGGCCAAAGCATCTGCGGCGTCTTCCTGAACTTCTTTTTTGATATTGAGAAGCAAAGAAACCATATACTGAATTTGCGACTTGGCAGCGGCTCCTTTGCCGACAACAGATTGTTTCACTGCTTTTGGTGCGTATTCATAAACCGGCAAATCCATCGCCACAGCTGCACAAATCGCAGCTCCCCGAGCCTGTCCTAATTTTAAAGCTGATGCCGCATTCTTTGCCAAAAACACCGTTTCCACCGAAACCTCATCGGGTTGAAACTGATGAATTAAATCAGTAATTTCGGTAAAAATTACCTTCAAACGCTCCGGAAACTCACCGTCTCCGCAACGCAATGGCTGAAAATGCACCAGTTTATTATTCCGTCCATCAGTATCAATAATCCCGATACCTGTTGTCCGCGAACCAGGATCAATTCCTAAAATACGAGTAATTTGTTTTAAGGGTAAGTTCAAATTATTTAAATCAGAATGATATTAGATAATCTTATCATAATTTTTTCAAATCAGTCATGATCCATTTTAAATTGATACAAACTTTCATTTTGTAAGAGAATGGGTTTCCGTCATCTATAAAAACCTATATTCACCAATTTGACAATAGAATTTGTTTTATCAATAATACTAATAAAAATAGACATGTTGGGGAAACATAAATGTCTGGCAAGCATCAGAATCAACCGCAAATAGAATATCGTTTTGGCAATTTTCGCCTGAGTCCGTCTCAGCAGGTTTTAATCAAGAATGAAGAAAAAATTGTAATTGGTACGAAGCCGTATTATTTGCTGATGCTGTTTTTGCAGAAGCATGGCGATATTCTAAAGAAGGATGATATTATTAACAAAGTGTGGCCGGGACAGATTGTCACGGATGCAGCTTTAACCAAACAAATCGTTCGTTTGCGAAAACTGATTGATGATAATGATAGCAATCATCCAATCATTGAAACTCATCGTGGGGTTGGGTATCGATTTGCNNGGCAATGTTGAACAATTTGAATTGCAGGGAAGTGACTTAAATACTTTCAAAAAAAAATCTATTAAAGTTCCTTTTTTGATTGTTGCTTTAATAGTTATTTTGATTGTAGGATATTCTATTTTTCAAAATAAAAAAACAAATTTAGTTGAAAATCAGGAAAGCAATGAGCCAATCAGTATTAACTTGGCGGTGATTCCGGCGGATGATAATCAGCAATGGTTTAATGCAAGTGGGTTGGATTATTTGTCGGGTTTGTTGGAAAAAAATCCGGGAATCCATAGCATCACTCCGAGATTGCAATGGTATCAAAATCAACAAAGCGAAAAACTGGCCATTGAGCTGACATCGAACAAAAATATCAATTATGCAGCAATTATAGGTATTATGCAGCTTGATAATGAGTTCGTTGCGACTGTCAAACTCAGAAATAATAATGAAATTCTGGCTTCGGGAAAAATTAACGGCAAAACGATTTCTGAACTCCTAATCAAGACCAATAACTGGTTCACTACAGTTCTTTCAGCTCATGAAAAAGTATCTTTGATCAATAGGGATGAAATATTAACCGAAGATAATTATGCACTGGAAAGCTACTTACAGGGACTGTTTCAGCAAGCAAGTGACGGAAATCAGCAAAAAGCCAATGATT
>JAGRJP010000038.1:2919-21589 GCA_020442665.1 Lysobacterales bacterium | reverse complement strand
CACTCAGCACTTTGAAGATATCATGCCACAAGTACCAAATCTCAATTGGTCTTCAGCAACCAATCGTCCTCGATATTTTCAGATTCGGGGAATTGGTGAACGCTCCCAATACGAAGGTGCTCCTAATCCGTCAGTTGGATTTATTGTTGATGATATTGATTTTTCAGCGTTGGGAGGAGTTGCGACCTTGTTTGATGTGGAACAGGTTGAAATTCTCAGAGGCCCACAAGGAACCCGGTTCGGGGCCAATGGCTTGGCCGGTTTAATTTATGTGAAAACCTTTGATCCTGACTTTGAATTTTCACATAAAATTCAAACATTGATAGGTGATGACGGAGACCGAGCCTTGGGGTTTCGCTCAACATGTGGGTTGAGTGACAACGCGGCATATCGTTTTTCGTTACACCAATTTAATGCTGACGGATTTCGCACCAACGACTACCTGAATCGTGATGATACCAATCAAAGAGATGAGTATGTCGGCAGAGGTAAGCTGTTATGGAACGCTAACGATAATCTGCAATTGAATTTCAATCTACTCAAAGCCAAAGTCGACAATGGTTTCGATAGCTTTGCTCCTGAAAACGGTTTTACCGTTCATAGTGATTTACCCGGAAAAGATTTTCAAGATTCTACAGGCTTAGCAATAAAAGCTAAATATCAATCCGATAAGTTTGATTTTGTAAGTATCAGCAGTTATATGAAAGCTGATATTGATTACTCCTACGATGGGGATTGGGGAAATAATGATTATTGGGGTGAATACGCTCCTTATGATTTTACATCAGAAAATTTACGCCAAAGAAAACATATGTCTCAGGAGTTTCGCTGGATTTCCAATGAAAATAGCAAAATTATTAACGACTCAACCGATTGGCTTTTAGGATTTTATTTTCTCAATATGAATGAAGACAATCAAATTACCGAGCTTTACAATGGTGATAACTATCGAAATTTAAACAGTCAGTTCAGTTCCGATTCTTATGCTCTTTTTGTACAAACTGACACTGAAATATCTTTCGATAACACTCTCACAGCTGGTTTTCGCGTTGAAAAACGCAACGCCGAATATAATGACGACAATGGCATTGATGTTTCACCGAGTGATTCTATGTGGGGTGGACAGATTTCTCTCAATCATAACATTTCAATTTCTTTGAATTCTTACGCGACAGTATCCAGAGGTTATAAAGCCGGCGGGTTTAATTTGTCTCTATCTGTTCCTGATGAACTTCGCGAGTATCAACCCGAGTATTTATGGAATATCGAAGCCGGTCTGAAAGGATTTGTGATGGATTATCAATTGCAATGGAATCTTTCGGCATTTTATTCCAAACGCAAAGACATGCAAATCAGCACCTCGCGACAAACTGATCCGAATGATCCTTTGACTTTCGTCTATTTCACCGGTAACGCTGCCAGTGGCAGTAATTATGGAATTGAGACCGACTTTGCTTTTCAGGCAACTGACAATTTAAATATTTACGGTTCTTTAGGATTATTAAAGGCGGAATTCGATGATTTTGTCACTAGTGAAGGCAACTTTAATGGTCGGGAACAAGCCCATGCACCGTCTTATAGTTTTTCTTTAGGTGCGGAGTATCAGCATCTCAATGGTTTTTTTGCCAGAATAGATGTTTCCGGTAAAGACAGTTTTTATTTTTCAGACTCTCATGACCAGCAATCAGAAGCTTTCACTACAACCAATCTCAGAGTTGGTTATCAATCGGATAGTTGGGAAGTGACCCTGTGGGGCAACAATATTTTTGATAAGCAATACGCAACTCGCGGATTCTATTTTGGATTAGAACCGCCCAACTATGAAGACAGACTTTATACCCAACTAGGTTCACCGAGACATTTAGGTCTGAGTTTTGATTATAATTTTTAAATGATTAAAACATATGTTAGAGTTTTGCTATGTATAGAGTTTGCCCTGAATGTAATAAAAACAATGTTAAAATTAAATTACTAACTTATACAAGCCGTATGTATTGTGAAGAGTGTTTTAGCCAGTATCAATATACAAAAGCATCGAAAATGATATTATGGATATTTTCTGGATTTACAACGGCTTTGGCTATTAGTCTGGGGTTATTTACAAAGAGTATTATCGTCTTCGGATGCGTTTTAATTCTGTTTCCTTTTGTTTTTGAATTGATTTTCGCAAAATTTTGTCCTTTAAAACTTGTCGGTTTGAGAGGTTTAAGAAAAAAATTAAAAAATAAAATGCCTTACAAATGAACGAAGTCTTTCAACAAATTTCAACCACTTTCCAAAATCAATCACCGTTGGAAGTGATTGCAGTCATAACAGCTATTCTTTATTTGGTTCTTGCAGCAAGAGAAAATATCTGGTGTTGGTTTTTTGGTTTCGTCAGTACAGCCATTTATGTCTTTTTGTTTTATGATGTGGCTTTGCTTTCGGAGTCAGCTCTTAACATTTATTACATGGCAATGGCTGTTTATGGTTGGTATCAATGGCAAAATACCAATCAGCATTTGTCCATCAAAATTCATAAATGGCCAGTCAACCTACATTTAATCGTAATTACAATTTCTTTGCTTTTGGTTTACCCAGTTGGCTCTTTGATGAAAATCTTAGGAGCGTCTTTTCCTTATCTGGATGCTTTGGTCGCGCTTTTGGCAGTTGTCGCGACCTTTATGACAGCTCGTAAAATTTTTGAAAACTGGTATTACTGGTTGTTCGTGGATAGCGTTTCCATTTATTTATTCTGGTCAAAACAAATGTATCTCACCGCATTACTTTTCGTGTTTTATATTGTTTTGATATTTTTTGGTATTGTGAGTTGGAAAAAGCGGTGGATAAAACAACAGCAATAAATATAAGCCAATTGATAGAAAAAATTGATGAAATTCAGCATGCCGGATTTGTCAGTTATGAACAAACCCAATCTGGAACAGTCAATCAAAACTATATCATTCATTGTTTAAGCAAAAAATTCTTTCTAAGAATTAATACCCCTGATGTTGCAGGTATTCAGCGTGAAAACGAACTAAAAATTCTCGAAAAAATTAAAAACCTCGCTATTTCACCCAATATTATTTCGCCAAATAAGGATTATTTACTTTCAGAATACGAACCTCAAGATTGCTGGAGTGCTGAAGATTGCCAAAGAAATCACAAAACTCTAATCAAAACAATCAGTCAATATCACGAAATTGAATTAGATGGCAATTTTCCTGATTTTAATCAAAGATTGACTCATTATTACGACAAATCGAAGCATTTTTTAACATTTTCGTTTATTTATCAATATCAGCACACAATCAAAAAACTACATGAACTTGGCTTCTTTGATGCTATCAATCTAACCCATTATGATTTAAATCGCTATAACCTTCTTGGCAAAAAACCTTTGAAAATAATTGATTGGGAGTTTGCAGGAAAAGGACATCCTATTTTCGATATTGCCATGTTTATGGATTACAACAATCTGCCGATAAATCAATCATCAGTATTGCTTCAATACTGCAAGGAGTTTCAAAACGGTGAAGAGATATTGAATCTATCAATACAACTCGCTTCGCAAATGAACTTTATGTGGGAAAAAATTCAAGAGTTGTGATAGCATGATTAGCATTAAACATTTTGAATAATTCCAGAATGAATTTATTTAAGGCTATTTACTGCAATCAATATTTTGAACTGAAACCCAAAGGCAAAGAAAACTCAGCCAAGAAAAATGGTACTGTTCTGTCTGCAATTGCATTGCTACTTTACTTTTTCTCTGTTTTTTTTATTCTCCTACTACTTTTTCCAGACTTAGGAAGAGAAATTGAAGGAGTTTTTAAAGATGTTTTTGGCAGACGAACCGGACGATTGGCTGCCAAAATTTCTGTTGGTGTCATTATGGTGCTTTGTTTTATTATCGTAAAATTCACGTTAGATAAAGACTCTGTTTACAACAAAACAATCACTGAGTTTGAATCTATGTCTGGCGAGCAGCAAGCGAAGATTTCCAAACAAGGATTAATTTTCTTTATTTCCAGTATTGTTTTAGTTGTTGGTTCACTTATGGTTTTTCTAATGATAAGAGGTTAAGAGCGGTATCAATTTTATTTCAGCTCCTCCTTTTTTAAACAAGTTATAGTTCCCATTATCTAAAAAATAATTGACATGTTTTTTCTAAATCCCCGTGCCATGGCTAAAGATGGTTAGAGTAATTAATAATTACACATTATTAATTACTAATTATTAATTGTAATTATCCCTTCGCTCGCTTCTCCAAAATCTCCACAGCAGGTAGTTTTTTGCCTTCCAGAAATTCCAAAAACGCTCCGCCACCAGTGGAAATGTAGGAAACTTTATCGGACATATTGTATTTGTCTATTGCTGCCAATGTATCGCCACCACCGGCAATTGAAAAACCGTCACCATCGGCTATACCTTGTGCCAGAACTTTAGTGCCATTTCCGAATTGGTCGATTTCAAACACACCGACAGGACCGTTCCAGACCACTGTTCCGGCTTGCTGGGACATTTGAGCAAATTTATTGGCGGTTTCCGGCCCAATATCCAGAATCATGTCATCATCAGCAACTTCATCCACCATTTTAATGGTCGCTTCGGCGGTATCACTAAACTCTTTGGCGGTAACGACATCGGTTGGGACCGGTATTTCCCGACCTTCATCTTTGGCTTTTTGCATCAATTCTCTTGCTACATCCAGCAAATCAGGTTCATACAAAGACTTGCCAACACCATAACCGGATGCGGCAATAAAGGTGTTGGCAATTCCTCCTCCCACGATTAGCTGATCGACTTTTTTAGATAAACTTTCCAGAACAGTTAATTTGGTTGAAACTTTTGAGCCACCAACAATTGCTAACATAGGCCGAGCCGGATTATCCAGGGATTTGGCTAAAGCATCCAATTCACCTGCAAGCAATGGTCCGGCCGTTGCTACCGGAGCAAATTGTGCAACACCATAAGTTGAGGATTGTTTTCTATGAGCTGTTCCAAAAGCATCCATAACAAACACATCACAAAGTTTTGCCATTTTCTTTGAAAGTTCTTCATCATTGGCTTTCTCGCCTTTATTAAACCGAACATTTTCCAGTAAGACCATTTGTCCAGGACCAACTTCCACACCTTCCAGCCAATTCTTGACCAATTCGACGGGTTGTCCTAGCGCATCAGTCAAATAATCAGCCACCGGCTTTAAGGAAAACTGATCGTCATACTCTCCTTCTGTCGGACGACCCAAATGCGACATCACCATGACTGCGGCTCCTTGTTCAAGCGCCTGCTTAATTGTTGGCAGAGATGCTAAAATTCTTTTATCACTTGTGACCTTGCCATCACTAATCGGTACGTTCAAATCCTGACGAATAAGTACACGTTTGTTTTTTAAGTCCTGGTTTTGCATTTGCAGTATTGTCATGATGAAGATTTCCTGATGTTTAACCTGAGTATTCTTGCTTATCTCGTTAGTTTCTTCAAGTGAATATTCATAAACAATAATCAAAGGTTTTTATAATTTGAATAAGTAAAATTGATAAATGAAAGTTGCTTTAATGTCTAACACTAGAAAACCATTTGTCAAGCAAGAGCTGCCATCAAGAAGCTTTTATTTTGTTACTATTTTTTGATGCTTTGACTGTTTCTGCTTTGTTTTGTAAAATCACCCCTTAACATCAGGAGTCATAATTTCCAATGTCTTTCGACAACATCAAGCAACAAAAACTGAGGGAGGTTCAAAACCACGCTCAACAAAGACAAATTATACAAGCCCTTAGACTCTCAAAAGAACTCATTGAAGAATATCCCAATTTTGATCAAGCTTGGTTTAGCAGAGCTTTTTTATTATTTCAAAGCAATGATATTGAAGGTGCTATTGAAGCCATTAGCAAAGCCAGAGAAATCAACCCGAATGACATCTCATACGCTTTTCAGGAAATAATGATGTATGAGGCATTGAATCGAACTGATATTGCATTTCCATTAGCTCAAAAACTAGCCGGAAAAAATCTCAATAACAGCCGAATGTACGAAAAAATAGCTGAAATTCTGGAAACTAATGAGGATTTCGAAGCTGCATTAAAACTCTTTCGTCATTTAAGTACCGTCGAACCGAATAAAACAGCCTGGCTTTTAAAACAAGCCAGCGTTCTACAAAATCTTGGTAATATTGATGAAGCGATCCGGTTAACAGAAAATGTTTTAAAAATAGAACCATACAATCCGGACGGACTTTATTTACAAAGCCAGTATAAAAAATATTCGAAATCAAACAACCATCTTGAAGTTTTGAATGCTGCTAGTTTGAAGCGTCGATTTTCTATTCAAGAAAAAGCGAAAATTTTTTTCGCATTAGCAAAAGAATTAGAAGATTGCCAACAATATGATGAAAGCTTCGAGGCGCGTCATAAAGGTGCTGATTTATTTCGAAGCTGTTTTAATTATGACGTTCAGTCTGATATTGATTTTATGCGCCAGATTCAAGTTGAATATAGTCAAGAATTTGTTCAGCAAAAATCGAGTCAAAACATGACTGATAGGCCTATTTTCATTGTTGGACTACCCCGCTCAGGAACAACCTTGCTGGATCGAATAATCACCAGCCATTCCGATGTAAAAGCAGCCGGCGAATTAAAACAGTTGAATAAATGCGTTCAACATGGATTGCAAAACATCAAAACCAACTCTAAAGTTACCCGTACTGAAATGGTGGTTGCTTCCAAACAGCTTGACTTTGAACAGCTGGGGCAAGATTATATACAAACGTCAGCACCAATAGCAGGGAATAAGCCAAGATTCACCGATAAATTTCCTCAGAACAGTTATTTCGTTGGTATGATTTTAAAGGCTCTGCCCAATGCTAAAATCATTATTATGCAACGCCATCCAATCTCTGTCTGCTATGCAGTATTTAAACAACTTTTCAGCAATGACTCCTATCCTTTTTCATACAATTTGGAAGAAATGGCAAAATACTACAATCAGCACAATCAGCTTCTGAGACATTGGCAAAAAATTGGTGGGAATTCGGTCAAAACCGTTTGTTATGAGGACTTGGTTAATGATTTAGAAACGCAAGCCAGAGATGTATTGGAGTTCTTAAACTTATCATGGCAGCCTCAATGTTTGGACTTTCATAAAAACAAGCAACCAACGGCAACTGCGAGCGCCAGTCAGGTCAGAGAAAAGCTCTATAACAGTTCAGTTGATTTATGGCGGCATTATGAAAAACACCTGCAGCCGCTAATCAAGCACCTTGATTTGACAGATAATTAATTTCAGGAACATTTAACAATATATCTTCATTCGACCTTACTACAAATTTAAAGTCATTTCTTCATGAGGAATATCGTCTTCGAGATAGTATTTTCCTGTGGTTCTAAACCCTAATTGATAATAAAAATTCTGAAGATAGGATTGAGCGGAGATGATTATTTGTTGTTTATCTTGTTTCTTAATGTAATCAATGCAGTCGCTCATGATTCGTTTTGCCAGGCCGTGTTTTCGAAAGTCAGGGTGCACAACCACTCTTCCAATTGAACCTGTAGATTTTTCTTTTTCAATGATTCTGGCATATGCAACTATTTGTTGTTTCACTTTAAAATAGACATGAATTGACTGCTGATCGAATCCATCCAAATCCTGATAAGGACAATCTTGCTCGACGCAAAAAACCTTCATACGCAATGCCATGATTTCATAGAGTTCATTAAGTGATAATTGCTCGAATTTTTTAACTAGTAACTTGTGCATGATTAATCCATAACGGTAAATTTTTTTCTTAAATCAGCCGACTCATTAAGTGGGTTGCCATTATATTCAACCCAAGCATGAGCAGCTAACTTTGAATCGTTTTTGTTAACACCGAATTTATGTTCAACTTCATATCCAACAGCTCTTAAGTGTTGGAATAGCGCAATCGAGCGGGGCAAACAACTGCCTTTTTCCAATAGTCTCGATGCCCAAAAGTAAGCTTTCACTATAGATTCGAGAGATTGTTTTTTTATCGGATGATTGTATGTATTATTTAACAACTCATCATAGGGTTTACTTTCGAGTTCTTTGTTAATCAACACGATATGATTTCTGGCTTTTGGCAAAAGTAAAAGTGCCAGAAGTTTTTCATGCCAATTCATTGAGCAACTCCAAAAGTTGTTTAAGGCTGTTTTCCTGATGAGGATAGGTCAGTTGAAATGCCGGCAAGTCAGAAGCTACTTTGTGACAAAAATCCAAGTGATTTGCCAGTTCTTGCTGAGAGAAAAGCCGTGATGCCACAGTGTGCTTAATCAAATTCTTAGCAGCATCAAATGTTTGTAATTTGGTAAGTGATACGCTCTCAGAGTTTTTATTTGCAAATAACAATACGATTCGTCCTGTTAAGTTTTCACCGTGATATTGTTCATCATTTGATAACTTTAACTGTGGAAACTGTGGAAACAACATGACTTTGTCTTTTTCAATTTTTATTGGAAGGATGTCATCCGCAATTCGGCAAGAGTTTTTTTGCTGGTGAAAATAACGTGCAATCGTTGATTTTCCGGTACCGGATTCTGCCATTAGTACAAATATTGTTTCCTTGATTTTAAAAGCCGAAGAGTGAAGGCAAAATACATTGTTCATTGCTAAATTCAGACATAATGCCGGACCCAAAAGGATGGTTTTATCAATTTCATGATTTTGTAAAGATATTGAGTTCTGGTCGATAAAGTAGATGCTTTGATTTACCGTCAGTTGATATTTGTTTTGAGTATAATTTACTTGAATATTGTAAAAGTTTTCACCAATTGAAGTATTGTTATCTTCATAAACCAATGATGACTCTATGGTGTTGAAAGCGAGATTGTTTGATGTTTGATTTTCAGCAAAAGAAAGAGCTTGAATTGAGTGTTCAAGCTCTTGAATTTCTATGCCAGACTGATAAATACAGTCAGCAATTTTATAATTATTGATTTTACCTGAATTGGTGAGATTTAAATAACGCACATAGCAACTATGCAAAAGGAAGTTCCGAGCCTCCTGCTCCACTATCACCCACACCCGGTGAACCTCCCATGGTCACATCTCTGATATCACCGAGTGAAAACAATTTAGGTGTCGTGTATTTTTGTTTCTTTGTTTGTTTCTCGTTTTTCTGATTGCTACTTTTAACGTCTTTCATATTCCTATCCTTTAACCATTCCAGATTTATTATTATCAAAACAAAATAATAAGTAAAGTAAAACAATTAACTTAATGCCTTATCAACTATTTCGAACACATCAGGTGAAAGGTTTTCGGTATTTTTAATACGCAGCAACTGCTTTTCAATGCGTTCCTGACGAATTTTGTTCAACTTTTTCCAAGTATTGAAGACTGAAGCCATTCGCGATGCCACTTGTGGGTTGAGTTTATTCAACGCAATCACCTGATCGGCAAGGAATTCATAGCCTTTTCCTGAGGTGTGATGGAAATGCAACATGTTATTACTCGCAAAAGCACCGATAAGTGAGCGCACTTTGTTTGGGTTTTCTAAACTAAATGCTGAGTGATTCATCAGTTCCTTAACATTCTCTAAAGCACCCATTGCAGGGGATGTTGCCTGAAGAATAAACCATTTATCCATGACCAAGGCATTGTTTTGCCATTTTTCCGCAAAGTCCAATAGCATTTGGTTGTGTCCCTCAGCCTTATGATGAACATACAACGACAATGCTGCCAAAGCATCAGTCATGTTGTTTGAATTGTTGTATTGTTGTTTACATAATCTTTTAATATCAGGGTTTTCAGAAGACATCAAATAACTTAAACATGTATTTTTCATACTTCTTTTGGCTATATGTTCTGACTGAACTTGATAATCTCCTTCCACAAAATTGCGGTTGTATACAGATAAGAATTCAACCTCCAGACTATTTGCCAATGCTTTTTTTACAAACTCCCTTGCTTGATAGAGCAATCCAACATCAATGTCGTGCATAGGATTCATCAGTGACTTAATGGTTGGTAATGTTAGTGCTTCAGCCAACAATGCCGGATCGGTTTGGTCATCCATCAGGATTTTCTTCATTGATTCAATGAACTCTTCCGGGCATTTGGCATCCTTGTCATCTTTCATGGCTTTGTAAGCGTTGACGATAACTTTTTCAGACATTATTTGAGCCGCATCCCAACGATTGAATGAATCTGTATCAAATGACATCAACTTGGCAAGCTCTTCATCAGGGCGTTTAAACTTAACTGTCACAGGAGCAGAAAAACCTCGGAACAAGGATGCAATCGGTTTGCTTAATAAGTTTTTAAATACAAATTTTTGTTTTTTCTCTTTGAGCTCCAGAACAGCCTCTGTTGTACCATTATCATCCAAAGCCAACTGATTTCCTTCGTCATCAAACAAAGCGACTCTCACAGGAATATGCATCGGTTTGTATTTTTTCTTGGAAACATTTTCAGGGGCTTTTTGCTTGATTGTCAGGATATATTTTCCGTACTCAGGGTCATAATTTTCTTTAATTTTGATTCTTGGAGTGCCATTTTGTGAGTACCAAAGTCCAAATTGTTCCAAATCCACTTTATTGGCATCCGCCATCGCCCGACGAAAATCATCGCATGTGACCGCTTGTCCGTCATGGCGTTTGAAATACAAATCTAACCCTTTTCTAAAACCATCCTGTCCGAGCAAGGTGTTATACATTCCAACTACTTGTGCGCCTTTTTCATAGACTGTAAAGGTATAAAAGTTGTTTATTTCGATAAAGGAATCCGGGCGAATCGGATGCGACATAGGGCCAGCGTCCTCGCTAAACTGCAAGGCCTTGAGTAATCTGACATCCTCTATTCTCTTAACGGCTCTGGACTGCATATCGGAGGTAAATTCCTGATCTCGGAATACAGTTAAGCCCTCTTTCAGACTGAGCTGAAACCAGTCACGGCAGGTTACTCGATTACCTGTCCAATTATGAAAGTACTCATGCCCGATAACCGCTTCAACACCAATAAAGTCGCTATCAGTCGCTGTATCCGGTTTAGCAAGAACATATTTAGAGTTAAAAATATTCAAACCCTTGTTTTCCATAGCTCCCATATTGAAATCATTGGTGGCAACAACATTGTATTGTGATAAATCATAAGCCAAACCAAATCTTTCCTCATCCCATTTCATGGATCGAATCAAGGAGTCCATCGCATATTGACACGAGTCTATGTTTTCTTTTTCAACATAAATCCTCAAGGTCACATCGTCACCGTTGATCGTTGTGTAATTGTCTTCGATATACTCCAAATCACCGGCAACTGTTGCGAATAAATAACTGGGTTTTGGATGCGGATCAGACCAAACCGCATAATGTTTGCCATTTTTTAAATCGCCGGAACTCACCAGGTTTCCATTTGACAATAAAATAGGGTATTTTTCCTTATCAGCAACCAGAGTAACATGAAATGGAGCCATAACATCCGGTCTGTCAGGATAGTAGGTGATTTTTCTAAAACCCTCGGCTTCGCATTGTGTTAAAAAGAATTCACCGGATTGATACAAACCTTCAAGTGCTTTATTTTGGCTTGGGTAAATTTTATTCTCGATTTGCAACTCAAACATGTTGGGAGCATTTTCAATAATCATGGTTTCATCACTAAGGCTGTATTCGTCCTCAGATAATTTACGACCATCAATCAAAACCATCAACAAGTCTATATCAACTCCATTTAACTCAAGAGTATTGCAGTTATTTTGTGTGTTGATTTCGAAATTAATTTTTGACTTCACCAAGGTGAAATCCGGCTCAATCATCAAGCCCAGATTACATGATTTGACCCAATAATTTGGTTCTTTGTAGTCTTTGCGATAAATGACAGGGTTGTTTTCTGATTTCATGGACTGTAGAAAAAATACCGATAAAAAAAGTATTATAGCCCATTATTCCGGCTGTTTTGCTTCCTTTGCTCTTTTTTTCAAAATTTTCCCCATAATAATTCCCAGCTCAAAGAGTATCCACATTGGTATTGCCATCAATGTCTGAGAAATCATATCCGGTGGTGTTAACAGCATTCCGACCACAAACACACCAACAATAACATAAGGTCTGCTGTTGGATAGTTTTTCAGGCGTTGTTACTCCTAAAAGTATCATGAGAATCACTGCAATCGGGACTTCAAAAGCAAAGCCGAAAGCAAAAAACAAACGCACCACAATATCAAAATAACTGTTGATATCAGGCATGTAAGAAATACTACTAGGTAATATTTTGGGAATAAACTGGAATAAAATCGGGAAAATCACAAAATAGGCAAACAAGCACCCCAAATAAAACAATGTAATTCCGGAAAACAACAAAGGACGGGCAATTCTTTTTTCATGCTTGTAAAGTCCGGGTGCGACAAATGCCCAGATTTGATACAAAATATAAGGCATGGCGATAATTAAACCCAAAATGAAGACCATTTTTAAAGGCGTGAGAAAAGGTGACAAAACACCTGTAGCAATCATTGCTGAACCTTCAGGCAAATAGGCTAATACCGGTTTTGCCATAATGGTATAAATTTGTCCGGCAAACGGTAATTGAATCATCACTAGCAACAATATCGCAACAACCGATTTAACCAACCGACTGCGAAGCTCTATTAGGTGGGACACAAAAGTTTGTTGATCAGACATTAACTTTTCCAGTCCTTGGTCTCAGGAATTTTTTCACCACTTTTTTGGGCAATGTCCCGCAACTCTTTGGAAACCTCATCAACCGCTTCTTTGGTTTCGGAAAGAATATTGTTTTCCGCCAGTCGTTTGTTGAGTTCTTCGGTTTCCAACTCGCTTTGAACCTCTTGTTTGACATTTTCAAAAGACCTTTTAGCCTTTCCTATAAATTTTCCAAGCGTTCTGGCAACAGCAGGCAAACGCTCCGGGCCAATCACAATCAACGCAATTACCAGAACCATAAACAATTCTGAAAAACCAATATCAAACATACTATTCCCTGAATAAGGGTCGATTAATTAACAGATAGAAATATCAGGACTTTTCTGAATCTTTTGATTCCACTTTTTCTGACGTGGATTCTGTTTTTTGTTCTGTCAGTTCCGGCTTGTCATCTTCATCTTTTATGCCTTTTTTAAAGCCTTTAACCGCTTCACCTAAGTCACTTCCGACATTTTTTAACTTTTTAGTACCAAATACCAAAATCACAATAACCAGAACAATCAATAACTGATACCAGCTTATTCCACCCATTTATATTCTCCAATGATGCTTAAACTATTAAGTTTGGGCATTATAACTTTTTTTAAAGGAATGTAGAGTGGTTAATCTTTGAAATTACTAAATATCTGCGATAGAAATTAGAATACGTCTAACCAACCAAATAATCCAAATACGCTTTTACAACCTTCTCCGGCATAGCAAGGTGAGAGTCGTTTTCCGCCGGCCATGCTTTTGAGCGAAGCTGGGTTTTCATCGGTGGTGGTGTGATGGTTTTAACTTTCACATCAGAGTTTTCCAACTCTTGTTGCAGAGTTTTGGCAAAGTGGCTTAATGCTGCTTTGCTGACACCATAATTTCCCCAGTAGGCTTTTTCAAGGGTGTCCAGATTTTCTAAAGTGAAAATAATTGTACCTTTTGATTTTTTCAGCAACGGTATTAACGCTTGTGTTAAAAATATCGGCGAGTTCAGATTGATTTGCATCTCTTTGAGCCAACGAGTCGCTTCGTAATGTTCAAATAGTGTTAAACCACTAAATTCCGCAGCGGTATGAATTAAAACATCCAGTTCCCCAAGCTGATTCTCAATCGTTTCTGCCAGTTGGATAAAGTCATTCGGCGAAGCACCAACTAAATCCATCGGATAAACTATCGGCTCTCGACCACCTTGTTCGATGATTTTATCGCACATGATATTTAACGAACGCGGATTCTTGTCCGATATAATCACATCCGCTCCTTGGTTGCAAAGCTCTAAAGCCAGCGACGACCCCAGTCCTCCACAAGCACCTGTGAGGAATATTGTTTTGTTTTCGAGTTTTTTCATGGGTTGAATTTTAATGTTTTGACTGACACTTTACAATAAACCTTTATCCGAATCTCCCGTCATGAAAATATTTGCAGAAACCGACACCCTATTACTTAGAGAAATTGTTGAGTCCGATGCCAAGGATTTATTTGAGCTGGACTCGAATCCTGAGGTTCATCGTTATTTAGGCAACAAACCGATTAAAACCTTGGCAGAAATTGAAGAAATTATTTCTTACATTCGAAAACAATATCAGGATAATGGTATTGGTCGCTGGGCCGTTGTAGATAAAAACACCGGTGAGTTTGCAGGTTGGTCTGGTTTAAAGTATGAAACCAAATTGCGAAAAGATTTTCATTATTACGATTTAGGATATCGCTTAAAGCCAAAGTTTTGGGGCAAAGGTATAGCAACAAAAACAGCGTTTTTATCATTAAATTATGGTTTTTCAGAAATGAAGTTAAGTCACTTATACGCCTGTGCTCATGTCGAAAACATTGGTTCAAATAAGGTTCTGAAAAAGGTTGGTTTTCAGTTTTCAGAGATATTTGAATATAAAAAGATGCCTTTGAATTGGTATGAGTTTGATAGCAAAAATTTCATAGCCAACTCAACGAGTTGTTGATTTAAAAAGTATTCAATGGTAGTTTCTTATTCAATTTATTGGAAAGTATTTTTATGAAAAAATTTGGACTAGTCTTTTTGTGTTTTTTAGCCGTTTCGCTTTTAACTTCATGCGGAAACAAAGGTGATTTGTATCTTCCTGAGAAAGAAAAAGATGCTTCGATTGAAGAGCAAAAATAACAAAAAAGTTATGGTTGTTTTTGAAAAAATGCATGGCTTGGGCAATGATTTTGTGCTTATTGACAATCGCCATCAAAACTTTAAACCATCAGCTTCTTTAATTGTTTCTTTGGCAAACAGAAACACCGGTATAGGCTTTGATCAGTTGTTGCTGCTTGAGAATTCAAGCGAAAATGATTGTGATGTCTCTTACCGGTTTTTTAACCCTGACGGCTCTGAAGCCGAACAATGCGGAAATGGACAAAGATGTATTGCCAAATACTTACATTCGCAAAACCCTGAAAAAACCGAGTTTTGTGTGAATGGTCTTGCCGGCAAAGTTTTTTCAAATGTCTATGATAATGGTCTGGTCACCGTTAATTTGGGAAAGGCGAAAAGTATTATTCCCGCTCAGCATGATCATGAAAAAGGGTATCAAGTTGATTTTGGAAATCCGCACTTTGTTTTAGAGAAAAAGAATATTGAAGATGTTAATCTCAATGTATTAAATGATGAAATCATAAAAAGCTATCCGAATGGAATTAATATCGAAATTGTTGAGATACTTTCCGCAGACTCAATGAAAATTCGTGTTTATGAACGAGGAACCGGTGAAACCCTTGCCTGCGGTAGCGGAGCTTGTGCCTCTGCACTGGCAATGATGTCGGAGAATAAATTTTCAAATAAAGTAAAAGTCATGCTTCCCGGCGGAGAACTGGTGGTAGAATACAATGATGATGGCGACACTCTTTTAACCGGTGAAGCTGTCTCCGTTTTTCGTGGAGAAATACAAATATGACACAAAGCAATATTTCAGAATCTGAAGTAATACAGTATTTGCAAGAACACAGGGATTTTTTTATCCGAAATCGTGAGTTGTTGACAGACTTAAAAGTCAGTAATTCGGATGGAAAAATTGCCAGTTTGGTGAATCACCAGGTCAATACTCTTCAGGAAAGAAATGCTTTTCTCAAAGAAAAACTAAACAAACTCATCCTTCATGCCACCGAAAACGAAAAAATCATTTCTCATGTTTTTGAGTTATCTTTGCAATTGAGTCAGATTTCTCACGTTGCCAATGTCACCAAACACTTTTCTGCATTTGTTAAACAACATTTTAATGCAGACATTTTCAGGCTGGTGATTCCGGCTTATGACAATCTTGAAACCTCAAAAAATGTATTGTGTGTAGAAGATGAGACAGAGTTTTTCCGACTTTTCAAAGATTTCATGGAGGGCAATTCATCTGTTTGCGGTCGTTTAAAAAAGGAAACACTCCAATTTGTTTTCAATAAAAAGTCTGAGAAAGTTGGTTCCAGTGTGATGCTTCCTATCGGCAAAAATGCTAAAAAAGGAATACTGATTTTTGCCAGTTTTGATGAAACTCGTTTCATTCCTGACATGTCCACAGACATTCTCAGCAAACTGACAAATATGTTGGAAATCAAACTCAAAAACAGTTTTTCTTCTTTCAACCTACTAAGTAGCAACCAGGGATGAATTTAGAGCAATGGCAAACTCGATTTTTAGAATATTGCCGACTGCAAAAAAACCTGTCCGAGCATTCACTGAAAGCCTATCAACGCGATATTGATGCTTTTTTAAAGTTTTTAAAAAAACAAGATGGTTTCGTTAGCATTGAAAATATTACCGAAAATGAAATCGGCCGGTTTTTTATTGAGTTGTATCAAAACAAATTAAGCCCTAAGTCTTTGGCTCGAGTTCGTTCTTCACTGAATAACTTCTTTGAATATGTTTTCAAACACAAAGGTATTTTAGCAAACCCGGTTAAACTGGTTAAAACACCCAAAGTTCGGTCAAAACTTCCTGAGGTTTTGGATGTGGATACGGTCTCTGTGCTCTTGAACATTCCGCTAAACTCCGAAATAGCGATTCGGGACAAAGCCATACTTGAATTGTTTTATTCATCCGGTTTACGTCTGAGTGAATTGAGTACGCTCCACTGGCATAATTTGGATTTCAACCAAGCATTGATTACCGTCACAGGCAAAGGTAACAAACAAAGAGTGATTCCAGTTGGTCAATATGCTCTGAAAGCTCTAAAAAACTGGAAGCCACTTTCATTAAACTGGAACATAACAAATGACAGCTTTGTTTTTATATCAAAACGAGGGTCACAATTAAAACCCAGAAGTATTCAGGCTCGAATTAAGTTTTGGGCTCAACATCAAGGATTGTGGGAACGGGTATATCCTCACTTGTTGCGACATTCCTTTGCGTCCCATGTGCTCGAGTCCAGTGGAAATCTTCGAGCTGTACAGGAAATGCTCGGCCATGCGGATATTTCCACAACCCAAATATACACTCATTTAAATTATCAACATATGGCAAATGTTTATGATAAATCCCACCCCAGAGCTAGAAAAAAATAGAGACTTTTCTCAGAAAAACTCTGGAAATTAAACAGTAACAGAGATAAACTCGTAAAACATAGTTAACAAAGGTTTCTGTTATGGATATTGCTGAATTACTTGCTTTTTCTGTAAAAAACAACGCGTCGGATTTACACTTGTCTGCCGGATTGCCTCCGATGATTCGTGTCGATGGTGATGTTCGCCGTATTAATCTTCCTCCTTTGGATCACAAAGAGTTACATGCCATGATTTATGACATCATGAATGATGGTCAGCGAAAAGAGTATGAAGAGGTTTGGGAGATCGACTTCTCGTTTGAAATTCCAGGCTTGGCTCGTTTTCGTGTGAACGCATATAACCAAAACCGAGGTTGCGCAGCGGTATTTAGAACCATTCCGACTGAAATTCTGACCTTGGAAGATTTAAACTGTCCGCCAATTTTCAAGGAACTGATTCAGGTTCCTCGAGGAATTATTTTGGTGACGGGTCCAACCGGTTCCGGTAAATCAACGACCTTGGCAGCGATGATTGATTACATTAACAAACACGAACATGGTCACATTTTAACAATTGAAGATCCGATAGAATTCGTACACACAAGTAACAAATGTCTGGTCAATCAGCGTGAAGTTCACAGAGACACGCAAAGTTTCGAGAATTCGTTGCGTTCGGCATTGAGGGAAGACCCTGATATTATTCTGGTTGGTGAGTTGCGTGATTTGGAAACCATCAGACTCGCTTTAACTGCTGCAGAAACCGGTCACTTGGTGTTTGGAACATTGCATACCAGTTCTGCTGCCAAAACCATTGACCGTATTATTGACGTGTTTCCGGCAGGTGAGAAACCAATGGTTCGTTCTATGTTATCGGAATCATTAAGAGCAGTAATTGCTCAAACACTTTTGAAACGCGTAGGTGGTGGTCGTGTTGCGGCTCATGAAATCATGGTCGGAGTTCCATCAATCAGAAACTTGATTCGTGAAGATAAAGTCGCACAAATGTATTCGTCCATTCAAACCGGCCAAGGTTACGGTATGCAGACTTTGGATCAGTGTCTGATGGATTTAGTTAATAAAGGAACAATAACGCGGGCAGATGCTCGCTCCAAAGCAGCAAACAAAGCTGATTTTGATTAAAACTTCAGGAGACAACTATGGATTTTAATTCTTATTTGAAATTAATGGCTCATAAAAAAGCCTCGGATTTGTTTATTACAGCAAATTTACCGCCAAGTATTAAAATTCATGGCAGAGTTGTGCCAATCACACAAGCACCATTGTCTAAAGCTCAGGCAAGGGATTTGGTAATGGGAATAATGTCTCCCGCTCAAAAAGAGGTTTTTGAGAGAACTCACGAGTGTAATTTCGCCATCGGTGTTGCCGCAGTTGGTCGTTTCAGGGTGAGTGCTTTTTATCAAAGGTCGGCGGTTGGCATGGTGATTCGTCGAGTAGAATCCAAAATTCCTACTTTTGAATCGTTAAACTTGCCCGAAGTTTTAAAAGACTTATCGCTGACCAAAAGAGGCATCATGATTTTTGTCGGTGGAACCGGAAC
>JAGRJP010000038.1:0-2842 GCA_020442665.1 Lysobacterales bacterium | reverse complement strand
ATCGAGTTTGTACATGAACATCAAGGATGTGTCATTACACAACGTGAGGTCGGAATTGATACTGAGTCTTTTGAAATCGCATTGAGAAATACACTTCGTCAGGCTCCTGATGTGATTATGATTGGTGAGATTCGTACCCGTGAAACTATGGAGCACGCCATTACTTTTGCCGAAACCGGACACTTTTGTTTAGCAACTCTTCACGCTAACAATGCCAACCAGGCTTTGGATCGGATACTTCACTTTTTCCCTGAAGATCGCCGTGATCAGTTGCTTATGGATTTATCGTTGAATATGAAAGCTATGGTGGCCCAACAGCTAATCCCAACACCAGATGGCAAGGGTCGGAGAGCTGCGGTAGAAATTCTGATAAATACACCATTAGCACAGGAATATATTCGCAAAGGGGAAATTCATGAGCTGAAAGGTTTGATGAAAAAATCAACCAATCTGGGTATGAAAACATTCGACCAGTCTTTGTTTGAACTTTATCAGGCCGGTGAAATTACCTACGAAGACGCTCTCAGACATGCTGACTCAGCCAATGAAGTGCGTCTGGCAATTAAACTGTCTCAAGGTGGTGATGCAAATACTTTAGCTGCCGGGCTGGATGGAATCGGACTGCAAGAAGATAAATAATTAAATGGCAGAACACGCTCCCTTAACTGATAACTGGCGGTTTAAACTTTTTAAAATCATCTATCACTCAGACACCAAACTGGGAAAATGGTTTGACATCCTATTAATACTTTTTATCATCATTAGTGTTCTGACTGTCGTTCTGGACAGTGTTCAGGATTTTCATGGTAAGTTTGGTGATGTTCTGTATTTCCTGGAATGGTTTTTTACTATTGCTTTCACCTTTGAGTTCATTTTAAGACTCATAAGCATTCAGCATCCGCTCAGATATACCTTGTCCTTTTTTGGAATCGTTGATATTTTATCAATTTTACCAACTTATTTATCCCTTTTTCTGGTTGGCACACAGCATTTGTTGGTAATTCGTATATTAAGAATTTTACGGATTTTCAGAATTCTAAAATTAATTAAATACACTCATCAGGCCGAAATGCTGATAATTGCTTTAAAAAACAGTTGGCATAAAATTTTTGTTTTTTTCTTTTTTGTTCTAACCGTTTTAGTCATATTTGGCTCGCTCATGTATCTGATAGAAGGTCCGGCAAATGGTTTTGAAAGTATCCCTCATGGAATATACTGGGCTATTGTTACCATGACAACAGTTGGTTATGGAGACATAGCTCCACACACTGTTTTAGGTAGAACTGTTGCTTCTTTTATTATGCTGACCGGCTTTTCAATTATCGCTATTCCTACCGGAATTTTTGCCTCCGAAATTGATAAAATGAAAAGAGAAACTCGTAAACTTAAAAGAATTTGCAAAACCTGCGGACTCAGAGGCCATACTAAAAATGCTATTTATTGTCGCAGATGTGGTCACGAGCTCTAAACTTTATTGCTTCTACTAATCCTCTGAAATCATTAGCATTTCTTCTAATTGGCTTTTCAGTGTTTTATACACTCGTATTGATAACTTCCTATTTTAAAAAAGCACATGCTTATAATAAATACTCAGCATATTTTGGCTCTTTGCTAGTTTTAGCTTTAGCCTTATTGCAGTTATTTCATTTTCTCTATCTACAACAAGTTTTAGCAATCTCGGATAATATCGCCTATCAGGTAGTGCTGTTCCTGGTAGCTCCGGTTTTTTACTACTATGCCAGGACTATTTTAAAACCTGTACAGAAGTTGAGTATTAAAAGCATTCTGCACCTTAGTCCTATTCTTTTAATCTTTGTTTTAGAAAGCAATGTGATATTCGGTCTGGTTTTTGTTATCGGAGGTTGTTATCTGCTTTGGTTGCTTGTCATGGTTTATCGTTTAAGAGCTTATCGAGAACAATTTAAAACAGAGGTGGCGTTGTTGCTCTTTGTGTTTTTAATTGCTGCCATTGTTGCCGTTTTCGCAATTATTAAACCTTTCACTCAGGAGATTTTCTTCTCTTTGTATTCTATATCCATAGGTATTGCTTTCTTAATAACATCATTATTGATTCATATTTCTCCGGAAATTACTGAGTCCATTTCCATTGTTGTGTCTGAGGCTTATAACAAATCAACCTTAAACAATATTGATTGTGATGAGAAACTGGAACAATTAGAGTCTGTTATGGATAAACAAAAACTGTTTCAACAGTCCAATCTGGATTTGTTTACTACTGCTTCTGAAGTTGGCTTATCACCGCATCAACTATCAGAGCTGATTAATACAAAACTCGGAAAAAGTTTTTCTCGTTACCTCAGAGAAAAAAGAGTCTCTTCTGCTCAAAAACTTTTAAAGCAAAATGACTTATCAGTTCTATCAATTGGGTTTGAATCGGGATTCTCGACACAATCGAACTTTTATTCAGCATTCAAGGAAATCACCGGAACAACACCGGCAAAGTATCGTAAAACAATTAAATAGTCATTGTTAATTCTTCCAAAATTATCATTTTGGAAGTTTGGGTTTTTGTTTGACCTTAAAATTCATAGCAATTATTGAGCTACAAACCAATCATAATGAATATACTAATTGTCGGCAGTCGTGGGTTTATTGGAAGTCATTTGTCCGATGCACTTATGAGTTATCACAATATCCATGTTTGTAATCAGGATTTTAATAAAATGACTGAGCCTGATCGCTGGTTTCCCTTTCTTGAAAATATAGATGCTGTAGTTAACTGTGTTGGAATCATAAAGGAAAGCAAGTCCAGAACCTTTGAAACCACTCACTATAAAGCACCCGTGGCTTTATTTCAGGCATGTGAACAAAAAGGGGTTAA
>JAGRJP010000336.1 GCA_020442665.1 Lysobacterales bacterium | reverse complement strand
TGATAATCATTTTCAGTTTGTAAACGCGAAAAACTAGCCGTTTGTGATTTGACTTGAGACAAGGCTTCTGATTTTGAAATCATTGTGACTTCATCAGCATCCGGAATATCAAGAACAGCTCCTTTACGCAATTGATTCATATCATTGTTATTAAATGCAGCTGGATTGTTGTTAAAAATCGCAACCATCATTTGTTGAGGCGAACCATATCCGTTATTGTGTTGATTCGCTATTCTCCATAAGGTGTCACCAGCTTCAACGGTGACTTTTTTACTTCCCATACCTGATGAGTTGTAAGAACTTTCTGAGTTTGAACTTGATGTTTGAGGTGTTGGAGAAATCGTTGTTTGAGTTGAGTTAGTAGAAGTTGAGGATTCATCTTCGTCAAAACTTTGATTTTGTTGATAAGTATTTGTTTGAACCGGCTGAGAATAATTTTGTTCAATCTGAGTATTATTGAATAATGGTGGGTCCAATAAAACCGTGTATTCTCTCAACAAATGCCCATTCGCCCAGTCAACAGATAACAACAATGAAATAATCGGCTCACTAACCGGTCCTTCAGATGACAAGCTGATAAATTTATTACCATCTTCTTCTAAAACTTCAATTTTGATATTTGCAGGAACATAAGATTTGTCTAAATCAACTCTTTCATAATCTTCAGATGTCGCTAAACCAACTTTTATACCGCTTAAATCTTCAGTACTGTCGGCAACCAAAGGTATTTTTCCATCCAAGACCTCATCTAAAGCTGAGTTAACCTGCAAATTCCCTAACCCCAGTGCATTAACTTGCAACGAAGCCAATATACTTGCAGGAAGAATTAATTTTCTAAAAGTCTTATTCATTTATGTCTCCAAACATCCCAATGAAGTTATTCAATTCAAATATGACAACAATATTAACCAAATCTTATGAACAATCCAATAATTTATATTAAAAAAATAGTCTAAGTTACTAAATAAGCTGCATTTTTATCATTTCTTCAGCTATTTGCACGCTATTTAATGCAGCCCCTTTGCGAATATTATCGGACACAATCCAAAGGTTGATACCGTTCTCTATGGATATATCTTTTCGGATTCTACCCACATACACAGGGTCGTTACCTGCACAATTCACTTTGGGTGTTGGAAATTCCATCTTTTCAGGATTATCCAACAATTCAACTCCCGGTGCTGATTTTAAAAGTTGTTTGACTTTCTCAACTGTGATGGGTTTAACGGTTTCGATATGAACGGCTTCAGAATGTCCGTAAAAAACCGGAACACGAACACAAGTTGGGTTAACCAGAATGTTTTTATCAAGAATTTTCTGAGTTTCCCATATCATTTTCATTTCTTCTTTAGTGTAACCATTGTCCTGAAACTGATCAATTTGTGGAATCACATTAAAGGCAATGTCTTTACTAAAAACTTTTGGCTTTAATTCCTGAAAATTAAATAATGACGTTGTTTGCTTAGAGAGTTCATCAATTCCTTGTTGCCCGGCTCCTGAAACTGATTGATAAGTCGCAACATTAATTCTTGAAATTGTCGCCTCACGGTGAACCGGAGCTAAAGCAACCAGCATTTGAATCGTTGAGCAATTTGGATTAGCAATGATATTTCTAGGCTTAAAGTTTTTTAATTGTTCTGGGTTAACTTCCGGAACGACTAATGGAATATCTTCTTCTCTGCGAAAATACGAAGTATTATCAATGACAACACAGCCACTTTCACCGGCTTTAGGTGCATAAACTGACGAAACAGATGCTCCGGCTGAAAATAGTGCGATATCCGCTTTTGAAAAGTCAAACTCGGACAAATCCTGAACTTTCAATTTTTTATTACCGAAAAGTACCGATTTATTAACGCTGTTAGCACTCGCCAAAGCATAAACATTCTCTACAGGAAATTTTCTTTCGTGAAGTATTGAAAGCATAACACTACCAACCGCACCGGTCGCTCCCACAACAGCTACATTATATTTTTTCATAAGTTAATTAATATTTTCCGCAAATTGCATTGTGCCTTAAAATATGATCCATAATCACCAAAGCAAGCATTGCCTCAACAATCGGAACGGCACGAATTCCCACACAGGGATCATGTCTACCCTTGGTGACAACAGTTGCTGAATTGCCATTGATATCAACAGTTTGAGCAGGAATTCTCAAGCTCGAGGTCGGCTTAAAAGCAACATGGGCTAATATATCCTGACCACTGCTGATTCCACCAAGGATGCCTCCGGCGTGATTGGATTGAAATTCACCATCAGTAATTTCATCACGATGAATAGAGCCTTTTTGACTCACCGAATCAAACCCTGCACCAATTTCAACACCCTTTGTCGCATTGATGCTCATCATTGCCAAAGCAATTTCCGCATCCAGTTTTCCATAAAC
>JAGRJP010000335.1 GCA_020442665.1 Lysobacterales bacterium | reverse complement strand
ACTACAGCTTATCAAACCTGTTTGGTTTTGGTCCATTCTATCACACAGGTGTAAAACTGGATTATTCAGTTTCTGATAACATTGGTTTGATGGTTGGTCTCGCAAATGGATGGGATGCTCCAGGCAATGCTACTGCTGATAATAACGAAGCAAAATCTGCTTTGGCTCAAGTTTCATTAGTTGATTTGGTTCCAGGTCTATCGATTTATTTGAACTATGTTGGTGGTGCTGAGCAAGCTGGGTCTGAGACCAAAATGCGTCATATTGGTGACTTAACTGCTGCAATGGGATTGACTGATCAGCTTTCGATCGGCTTAAATGCAGCATATGGCACAGATTACAAGAACCTAGGTGCTACTAATGAATCAAACGAAGCATGGTATGGTGCAGCGTTATATATTGACTTTACCTTGAACCCGGGCGAAGAGACTACCCACATGATCAGTACTCGTGCTGAGTATTTCAATGACAACACAGGAGTTCGCGGTCACGGAGCTCGAGTTATGGGCATCACTGGTACTTATACATTATCAATGTACGGTGGCTCATTCATGATCAAACCTGAAGTTCGCTATGATGTTGATCTTGGTAAATCATCAGCATTTTACACCAGAAATGCTAACTCTCAAACAACTGCAATGGTTGCTTTCATCGGAACATATTAATCCGAAGAAACGCTTAACTCAAGCATAACAAGGCCGGTCAATCAGTAAACACTGTTTGGCCGGTTTTTTAATGTTCTAATCTTAGAATTTTTTGATCAATCGAAAATTACTTCTAAAATTTTATTTAATGATTTGAACTCCCTATTAATTTTAATATTGATGGGCACCTATAAAAAACCGCATTAGAACTAAAAAAGTGGTTTATCCCCCTAAATTTGCGAGTAAAAGGCCGAGGAAAAATCTTTGTTTCAAGCTGCCCTCTATAAAAACTGTATTATTTTTTGGCTAAACCGTACTATTAATAGTATTGTTGAGAGTGTTCTATAGGAGAATTTATGAGTGTAGTAGCTATTTCAGCAAATGAGTTAAAGACAAAGGGTGTAGCTATTCTTGATAAGGCCACGGCAGATGGTCAAGAGGCAATTATTACAGTCAGGGGAAAAGATAAATATGTAGTTTTACCTATGGAAGCCTACAATCACCTGCGCGAGTGTGAACTTGAAGCAGCCATTCAAGCTGTGAAAAATGATCGAAAAACAGGGAAATATAATATTGAATCTGTTGATGCACATATTCGCAGGGTAATGGATGTATAGAATTATATACACCGAATCTTACAATAAAAAAGCCAAAAAATTTCTTAGAAAGCACCCCGAAATTCTGGAACAGTATCGAAAAACACTGCAACTGGCAGAGCTCGATATTCATCATCCATCTCTACGTCTACACCCTTTGAAAGGGAAGTTAACAGGTATTCATTCTATTTCAATCAATCTCTCATACAGGATTACCTTATATCTCATTGTTAAAGAAAAAGAACTAATCCCCGTAGATATTGGCACACATGACGAAGTCTACTGAAGCGGCGAATTAGGCAACGTAAAACTTAGAGCTACTATTTTTTTTATTCTGTTGCTCGCCAA
>JAGRJP010000334.1 GCA_020442665.1 Lysobacterales bacterium | reverse complement strand
ATCGAAAATCCTATCACCTTCCGGCAGTAGCAAAGCTATTTAAAGATTTCGTAACCAACCAAATACTCTTCAGAGCTAGATAGAAAGTTCTGATAAAAGATTTTATATCAGAGCTTTCTCACCACACCATTGTGTAAACTTAATACACAATCACATTTATTCTGAAATCAGTTATTTCTGCTGATAAGTCTTCAAAATTCGTATAAGCAGAACAATGCAGAATGTTTGTTTTTAGCGGGTCTGGATCACTTCCACAACTAACACTTCTTACACCCCACGGATCGTCCAGACTCACAGTCCAATAACGATCTTTGACATNNTACCGGAAAACTTAACTGGCAATGATATCCTTCTGTCGAATCTGTAATCGTTACTGTCCCAGCTGTATTCGTTGCATTGTATTGGCTGATAATCTGCCATATCGGATTTGGATTTCCGTTATTATCCGTACGACAACGTGCTTTTACCAAAAATTTAATCATACCGTTGTTACCATAGTCCTGTCTGGTATCTCCCTTGGCGTTAATTTCCTGATATACGGTAATATTTCCCGTAACATTTGCATCCTGATAAGCATAAAAATCTGCTATGGAATTCACTGAACCGTCTGACTCAACTGAAAAACTTGTATTTCCATTTGATCTGACTTGCATTGCTGTTTCTCCGTTTGCGCCGTCAACCTGTAAGCGAGCTGATGGCAATGTTTGCCCAATTCCAACTTTCCCATCATCTTTAACCGTTATTCTGGGAGTGGCTTTTGTCACAACATGCATCGAACCTGTTGAACTGGAACCTGTACCCACTTCAAAATCATTAGATGAAGTCCCGGGAATTGTTCCATCCTGATAACTTCCGATATATCCCCGATAAACGCCATTTTCATAAAAAGTATTAAACATTTGGTTGCCGCCATCAAATCGCGCCAGTTCGAAACCATTGTTGGAATCTACATGGAGTGGAACAGATGGTGAAGCAGTGCCAATTCCTATATCTTTGCCGGTAATATAGACATCATTACCATTCTCGCTCCAAGGCGAAGGTGTGATTGATAAGGCTTCAGGAACCCAGTTTACACCATTGAATTTCAGATAGTCTCCTGAGTTCGCAGCTCCCGCAGCTAATGATTGAGCTACAACAGCATTTTGTGCGTTTGTAGCATTTGTTGCATTATTTGCATTCGTGGCATTATCTGCATTTGCCGCAGATAGTGCGTCTACGGCAAATTCTGCTTGCACAGAATAAGGAACCGCACTGATTCTTTGTCTGGTAGTAAGCGTTGTATAAGCACCTCCTTCAGATGTCTTTCTGACATTAATTTCCAGCCACACCGCTTCACCGGTAAAATGCATATCTCCAAAATCAATTGACTCTATATAAAACAACCCGTTGGTTACAGATACCTGATCAACTGTCGGTTCAACAGCTCCGGCAGTACCACCTTCACTGGCATCATAAGCTCTGAACAAAAAGTCATAGTCATCATTTGCCGGCGAACCATTATCCAACAACTCACCTTGATAACTAAAACCACTGCCAACTTCAACTGCATTTGCTGTCACACAAACCATCATCAATATATAAATAATTTTTTTCATCTTTTAACCCCTACTCCAAATCATTCTTAAAAATTAAATCGTTATTTTGATGCCAGAAACCGGCACCATTTATTTGAAAATTTCCTCCTGTTAAAATACTGCTATCATCGACCTGAGCGACACTGCCGGAGACATCAAATCGTGTTGAGTAACTCGAACCTGATGCACTATTAACAGAAAACTTTCTGATTTGATAATCCGCTAAAACGCTGATTGGAACGAGCAAACCAATGGCGATTAGGAGTTTGTTGTTAGTTTTTATGTTTTTAAATTTCATAATAGTCCTCAATAAAATTATGACTTATTCACACCATCGAAATAACATACAAAACCGGGTCAAATTTTTTTCAAAAAAAAACACCGCTCAAAGCGGTGCTTCTTTTCGGGATAAAAAAGTTAATTAATTCTTTCTAACTTTATTGTAAACATAATAAATAACCGCTAGTGTGACAAGCACACCGAGCCAACCGGCAGCAGCAAATGACCCCATCATAGGAACCATCCCCTGAAAACTCACCGCAGCAACAGCAACGAGCACACCCATCAATGCCTCACCAGTAATCAAACCCGAAGCCAATAACAGACCTGTGGAATTGTGTTTGGATTTAGATTTGGATTTTTTATTAAGAATATGAGCCAGAATACCGCCAACAAATATCAAAACGGACAATCCCAGTGGCAAATAAACACCAACTGCAACCGCTAAAACAGGAAAACGAAAATCTGAACC
>JAGRJP010000333.1 GCA_020442665.1 Lysobacterales bacterium | reverse complement strand
CATTCCGGCTCGATTCGATCGGCTGATGGAGTAATAACTTCTGTTGTGATTCCTTCTTCAAAATTTTTATTGCCACCGGTATGTTTGACGACGACTTCTTCACCCGGCAAAGCACCATTGACAAACATAACCTTGCCATCCATTCTGGCAATACCACGACCATCATGACTAAGGTCTTCTATTGTAAGAGATATTGGCTGCTCGATGAGCTTTCTTTGACGTCTTCTTGACATTTTTTAAGGCAATAAAAAAAGTGGCATTTTAGCTGAAAATACCACTAATTTGTTAGTTATATTTTGATAAATAGGTTTTACCATGCAGGGTTTGTAGGGTTATAAAGTTTAATTACAACTTATATTTGTTTTAGGCCCATAGATTGGCTTAATATATCTTATTTCTCCATCCGGTGTCATAGACACACTTATTTCTGTTATTGTAGTGTGTTTACTATACCCGCTATCAGGTAAGTCGCACAATACAGAGAGATTGACTTCAACACCCTTGTAATCTTTTTCACTAAATTCAAAATAATTGATATAGCTTGCTTCTACTTGATTAGACAAAAATACAAATTCATTCCAAACTATTTTTTCGCTCTTTAATAATTTATCAATATGATTAATGACTCTTTTGTTGTTTCGATTTACTGAGGATATATCTGTGTTAAATCGAACATCATTGTTGATTTTGATATGCTTATTATTAACATTTTTGCTATCATTATCACATGATGTAAAACCTATGTATGAATCAATATCAACAATATTTCCATGATTATTAATATCAAAATTCAGTACAACATAATAAGCATCAGAGTCATCAATTATTTTATCATCCTTTTTAACTATAAATTTGACGCCACAATTTGCTCTTGTTTTAACTCGTATAAAGTTCTCACCACTCTTGAGATTATACAAAAACCCAACGCTTCTTATGCTTAATTCATGCTCTGTAAATATTTTTCCATCATCAACAATTTGATCATTCGTAAGTAACTTCAATGCATATTGTTCAATAATGTCATATCTGGGATAATCAACTATTAAATGTCTTACATTGTGCTCAGATGTTAAAGAATTGATTAGAGTATAGATTAACAATAATTTCATTAAGTCATTGAGTTTGATATTTATCTTTTTTCTTCATGTTTTTCATGGCCGTCATAGTAGAAAGTTATTTCGTTTGCCAAACACCTTCAGCATCCTGATATTTCCAACCGCTGTGTGCTTTTTCTTTCCAAAGTCTGATGAAAACATTGGTGATTTCTTCTTCCCAATCCGCATGACCATTGGCAACTGCCAGTTCACGATAAAGTGCTTTCCGATCACGATTTTCATCAGCAACCAGTTTTTTCAGTTGTTGTCTGTCTTTCAAACCAAGGCTGTCAGTTGCTAAAATATCAATAAATCCTTCATTGGTGAAACCGATTATTGCAGTATCTAAGTAAGCTTGCAGACTTTCATCAAATCGTTGCTTCATGCGATCAGTGATTTCTACAATTGCAGGTGATGAAATATTGATGTTCACTTCGGCGTGAGCGGATGAAATAATCCAGTTTAAAGGATTTAAATTAAAACGATAGCTTTGCGGGTTATTTCCTTGTGTCTCTTCAGAATTCTCATCACCAATAATTTTATTGATGATTTTTTCTGCAGCATCTTCAGCTTCAGCGGCGGGGAAATAAACATTAATCGTGACACAAGCGGTCATGAATAACAAAATTGATGATAAAACAGGGATTTTTAGCTTTTTCATAAAAGTTTCCAAAAGAAATAATGACTGCTATTATACAACTGAAAAATAAATATTAGCTGAATTAAATGTAGATTGAACAATCTTGTTAAATATTGCAATTGCATTTCTTTGATGAGGCTTTGGAAATAGGATCTCTAAATCTCTGTATTTTGATGTAAAATGTATTTATCATATTCGCATTGGCATTTTTTATTAATCCGTTTAACTCAATAATACCGGAACATACAATAACTATGAAACTATTAAAAATAATAAGTCTCCAGCTTTTTCTGTATTCGCAGTTTGGAGTCGCTCAAGAGACTGCCTACACTGAGCAGGAGCAGGAAGTTCTTAAGGCTCAATCTGACAGAATTTCCGCAATGATTATTGCAGATGTGGAAACATTGAATCTTCTGCTCGCAGAAGATCTCTCGTATGCGCACACAACCGGCTGGACTGAAACAAAGTCCGGGTATCTTGAAACTGTAAAATCCGGAAAAATTGATTATCAAAAGTTTGTTCCAGGAGATATAAAAGTGAGGTTCTATGGAGAAACAGCTGTGTTAACCGGAAAAGTCGATGTCAATTTAGGGAGAACAGACTTTACTATCAGGTTTTTGGAAGTTCAACGAAAGGTGAACGGAATATGGAAGTTAG
>JAGRJP010000037.1 GCA_020442665.1 Lysobacterales bacterium | reverse complement strand
TTTATTAGAAATTTAACATTGATTATAGCAGGATAATGTAAAAAAAAAGATACTTATAAATAAGAGGTTTAAACGTCTGTAGATTTCAGCATATAATTTTTATTTCAAACTAACCCTTCAAATATCGTATAATCCTCTGCAATTGAATTTTTCAGGGGAAAATCTATGGGTGTCACAGCGATAGTTGTCTCACTGGTTTTATTAATGTATTTTGCCTATCGAGGTGTTTCCGTTATTATTTTAGCACCTCTTCTCGCGATGTTTGCGGTGGTATTTTCGGGAGAATCCTCGCACATCATGGGATATTACACTCAAGTTTTCATGGTGAAGGCTGTTGGTTTTATCGCAAAATATTTCCCTATCTTTTTGCTTGGAGCATTATTTGGCAAGCTCATGCAAGATTCTGGCTCTGCCAAATCCATAGCTCGTAGCATCATAAAGGCAGTTGGTGAGAAACGTTCGGCTTTGGCAATTGTGCTTTCATGTGGTTTATTGACTTACGGTGGTATTTCGGCTTTTGTAGTTGCTTTTGCGGTTTATCCTTTGGCTGCTGCTTTGTTTAAAGAAGCCAATTTACCGAAAAAATACATTCCGGCAACCATTGCATTAGGAGCTTTCACTTTTACCATGACTTGTTTGCCGGGAACCAATCAAATTCATAACATTATCCCCTCGTCTTTTTTCGGAACTGATATTTATGCCGCTCCAGTGGTTGGAATCATCTCAGGAGCAATTATCATGATTTTGGGAGTCTTGTGGGTCAATTATCGAATCAACAAAGATAAAGCCAAAGGCTATGGAGAGAATCACACCAATGAACCGGAAATTCATTCCGAAAAAAGTTTACCGATTTTTTATTTAGCCATACTTCCGATAGTCGTAGTCATTTTATCCAATTACCTGTTCACAAAATATTTAATTCCGTCATGGAATGTGGAATATTTATCTGATTCAAAATTTGGTTCAGTTCCGCTCAATAAGGTTTCAAGCATTTGGGCAATGATTATCTCCCTATTAGCTGCCAATCTGGTTGTGATTGCTTTATTTTTTAAAAAATTCAAGAACCTAAATAAAACACTGACCGACGGAACACTTGGTTCATTATTGCCAACATTTAATACCGGTTCGGAAGTTGGCTACGGTGCTACCATCGCAGCTTTGGCAGCATTCGCCATTGTTAAGGAAGCCGTTATCAACATTGCTCCGGGTAATCCGATGATTTCAGAAGTAGTTGCCATCAATGTTTTAGCAGGTATTACCGGTTCGGCATCGGGCGGATTAACCATTGCTCTCAGTGCATTGGGAGAAACTTACAATCAAATGGCTCAAACTGCTGGAATTCCCTTAGAGTGGATGCATCGTTTAGCATCTATGGCATCCGGTGGTTTTGACAGTCTGCCGCATAACGGAGCAGTGATTACACTTCTGACAATTTGCGGACTTTCACACAAGCAATCCTACAAAGATATCGCCATGGTATCGCTGGTAATTCCGGTAATTATGGTTTTTTCTATGGCAATAATTCTGAGTGTGATACACTAATACTGTTAAAAATTGAGATCAAACAATGAGACTAACAATGTTGTTTTGGGTGTTGCTGATAGGCTGTGCTGTTGTGGGAATCTGGTTGATTTCTCTCTACAACAAAATGGTCAAACGGCGCAACCATGTCGAGGATGGCTGGAGCGGAATTGGTGTTCAGCTTAAACGGAGACATAACCTTATTCCAAACCTAGTCAATGTCGTGAAGAAATACGCTTCTCATGAAAAAGAAGTAATGGAGTCAGTCACCAAACTTCGCAATATTTCATCAACTCATGGAGAACCCTCTGCCAACCGGGAACAACTTCTTGGCAAAGCTTTAAGCGGTTTAATGGTTCAGGTTGAAGCCTATCCGGAATTGAAAGCCGATGCTAACTTCCGTGATTTGCAAAAGCAGTTATCTGACATTGAAACCGAAATCCAATATGCCAGACGTTACTTTAACGGAGCGGTTCGTGAATACAACACACTGATTCAATCTTTTCCGGCGATGTTAATCGCGCAAAGGTTCGGATTTAACGAAGCCGAATTTTTTGAACTGGATGATAATGACAAAGCCAGAGAAGTTCCAAAAGTTGACTTTGATTAGAATTATTCTCTCTATTATTGTGCTTTTCAGCATGAACATTCATGCTGAAGAGTATATTCAAAATTTTCACTCCCGCATCAATGTTCTGGACGACGGCGATATACATGTTACTGAAACCATAACCGTTAACGTTGAAAATCAACAAATTCGTCATGGAATATACAGAAATGCTCCGACAATTTATTTTGGAGTATTTTTTTCTCACAGAAATTCGGATATTCATATTATCTGCACCAAGCTGGATAATAGAACTGTTGATTATCACACCGAAAACCTGACGAATGGCATCCGCATTTATCTGGGTTCTAAAGACAGTTATGTGAGTCGAGGAATCCACACCTACCAAATTGAGTATGTTTCAGAACAACAGGTTGTTGATTTGGAGGATAACGATGGCATTTACTGGAATGTCACTGGCAACAACTGGCAGTTTCCGATTTATTCTGCAAGTGCCGATGTTTATTTACCAACTGATAATGACATTAGTATTCAGAAATATGAAGGTTGGACGGGATATCAAGGAAGCACCGAGCAAAACTACACGGCAAAAATATTTCCAACACATATCCGCTTTGAAACAACAAAACGCCTCAATAAACATCAGGGGTTAACCATTCAAGCGACCTGGAAAAAAGGATTAATCACAAATCCCAAAAACAAAACATGGCATTTCATTAAAAATAATGTTTTATGGATGTTCTCAATATTATTGTTATTGTTATATCCTATCTACTATTTAAAAACTTGGAATGAAGTTGGCATAGACCCGCCAAAAGGACCTATTTATCCGATTTTTGCACCTCCTGATGATATTTCACCGGCTGCTATGCGATTTGTTTGGGAAAAACATCACGACACAAAGGGCTTTTCAGTAGCTATTATGAATCTGGCTGTGAAAAAATTCATAACCATTGAACAACTTTCAAAAAAAGAGTACTTGTTGACAAAGTCAAACTCAATTACTGATTCGACAATGTCTAAAGGTGAAAGCAAAATTTATCATTATCTGTTCAGAAGCAGTAACAGTATCAAAATTGGTAAAAAATACAACAGCAAAGTCAAAACTGCAGACAATATGCTTTCTTTGACCGTCACCGGAGAATTCAAAAATAAATGTTACAAAGATAATGTCAAGTCATGGTTATTCGGTGTTGCGATTGGCGCTGTGGTCATTCTTTTAAACTGGATGCACTTTTTTAACTTTTCCTCACAAGCCTTGCCATTCTTAATATTCCCCATAGTTGTTACATTTGCTTCAGCGGCTTTTGTTTTGCTAAGCAATAAAACTTATCAAAAAGTTTTAGCTGTTATTATTCCTGCAATTATTCTGGGATTTGCTTCTTATTCACAAAGGGATAATATTTTTGTGGCTTATTTGGCGATTATACTATTTGTTGTTGTCTGCAATGGTGTTTTTTATTATTTGATTCAGGCTCCAACAGTTTTTGGTAGAAAACTACTCGATAAAATTGAAGGGTTTAAAATGTATTTGCAAACGGCGGAGCAAGATCGACTGGAAATTATGCATCCACCGGAAATGACACCGGAACTTTTTGAAAAATACCTGCCTTATGCTCTTGCCTTGGGTGTAGAAAACAAATGGTCGGAGCAATTTAATACCGCTATGAAAGTTCAAGGTAAAGAGCCAACAACCTATCACCCCTCATGGTATATTGGTGATAATTTCTCACATTCGAATTTTTCAACAACAGCCAGCTCAATAGGCTCCGGATTGGCGAGTGCAGCTGTTGCCGCATCCACGCCGCCATCCAGTTCAGGTGGCGGCTTTAGTGGCGGTGGATTTTCCGGTGGCGGCGGAGGCGGAGGCGGTGGAGGCGGCTGGTAAAAAGACACAGTACACGCCGAACTACATCAAAAAACTCCTTTTTTGAAGAAAAAAACAATCTTAAACTTGTTTCCAAGCCTATCAATAAGTTAAAATCGCCGGCTCGTTGAAGCGGACTAATATTTTCTGGTCTGTAAATAAATAAATTTAGAGGAAAACATGGTAACAATAAGATTATCAAGACACGGTGCAAAAAGAGCACCTTTCTATTACATAGTAGCTGCTGACAAGCGTTCTCCTCGTGATGGACGTAACTTGGAAAAAGTTGGATTTTTCAATCCTGTTGCACGTGGTCAGGAAGAAAGACTTAGATTGGACTTGGCTAAGGTTGATAGCTGGGTTGCTAAAGGAGCTCAAGTGACTGATCGTGTAAGAGATTTAATTAAAGAAGCAAAAAAAGCTGCTGCTTAATTAATCTGTAAAAAAAATGACTGATAACGGCCGGATATTAATTGGAAAAATATCGGGCTGTTTTGGTATAAAAGGTTGGGTGAAAGTTTTTTCCTATAGCAATCCGAGGGAAAATATATGCACCTACAAAGATTGGCTGATTGATGGAACTTTATTCAAATCGGTTCAATCAAAAAAACATGGTAAGAACATTGTTGCCAAGTTGAAAGATGTTGACAGTATCGAAGAAGCTCAAATGTTTATTGGGCAAAAAATCGAGATTACAGAGCAGCAACTTCCAAAACTAAAAAACGATGAATACTATTGGAATGATTTAATAGGATTAGACGTCAGTAACACAAATGGCATTTCATTCGGAGAAATTGTCAACTTGATGGAAACCGGCGTTAATGATGTTCTGATAGTAAAAGGAAATAGAGAACGATTGATTCCTTTTCTGATTCCAGAGACAGTTTTGAATGTGGATTTAGAAAATAAAACTATGCTGGTGGACTGGCACGAGGATGATTAAAAGTGGCAAAAATAAAATTCACTGTCATCACAATCTTCCCGCAAATGGTCAAGGATGTTATGTCATACGGAGTGATTGGAAAAGCTCTGGAAAAAGACATTATCGAACTGCAAGTACTTAATCCAAGAGACTTCAGTAAAGATAAACACCAAAGAGTCGATGATCGACCTTTTGGAGGCGGAGCCGGCATGGTTATGATGTATGACCCACTGGCAGAAACCGTCAGACATCTGCGAAAACAGGATGGATCAATTAAATTGAGTTATCTTTCACCCCACGGAAAACAACTCAAACAAGATTCCATTAACCAAATGGCACAACAACAACACATTGTTTTGTTATGCGGAAGGTACGAAGGGATAGACCAAAGATTTTTGGATGAATTTATTGATGATGAAATCTCTATTGGGGATTATGTTATCAGCGGAGGCGAGTTGGCGGCGGCGGTCATTATTGATGCTGTTAGCAGACAGATTCCCGAAGTGTTGGGAGATGAAGAATCTGCAAAGACTGATTCTTTCATGAACAACCTGTTAGGAACTCCGCAGTACACGCGATCGGATGAATTGAAACAAGAAGGAGTTCCGGAAGTATTATTATCCGGTAACCATGCAGAAATTGAAAAGTGGAGACAGCAACGGTCAATTTCTGTAACAAAGACTAAAAGACCTGATTTACTGGATGGTGAATCAGAATAAAAATGAACTTAAGTTCAAATAATTTAAAATGGCAGAACCTCTGATTAATCGCTTGTGAAAACAAGTTTGTAGAATGTACGTTCTGAGATGTTTAACCTTGAATGATTATCGCAGAAACGATAACCATCAAGAAAATCAGGAAATCGCAATGAGTGATATTATTAAACAGCTAGAAGCTGAACAAATGGGCAAAGAAATCCCTTCGTTCGGCCCGGGTGACACCGTGATTGTTGGTGTTAAAGTTATCGAAGGCAAAAGAGAACGTGTTCAGGCTTTTGAAGGCGTGGTTATTGCTAAGAAAAACAGAGGCTTGAATTCTGCATTTACCGTTCGTAAAATTTCTTACGGTGAAGGAGTTGAGCGTGTATTCCAAACTTATAGTCCATTAATTGAAAGTATTAATGTTGTCAGACGTGGTGACGTTAGACGTGCTAAACTATACTATCTACGTGGATTGGAAGGACGTGCTGCTAGAATTAAAGAAAAACTAACAAGCAAGAAAAAGGGAGCATAATCATGTCAAGAGTATGTCAAGTAACAGGAAAAAAACCAATCACGGGTAACAATGTTTCTCACTCATTAAGAAGAACAAGACGTCGCTTCTTGCCAAACTTGCACGAACACAAGTTTTGGGTTGAAAGTGAAAACCGTTGGGTTAAACTGCGTTTATCATCAAAAGGTATGCGTATTATTGATAAAAAAGGCATTGATGCAGTTCTTGCTGATTTGCGTAAAAATGGTTTAAAGGTGTAAGTTATGCGTGACAAAATTAAATTAGTATCAACAGCCGAGCATCCGAAATTTCCGGGAAGAAAAACGGGTCATTATTACACAACAACCAAAAACAAAAAAACGACTCCGGACAAATTGGAGTTCATGAAATACGATCCGGTTGTTCGTAAGCATGTGATTTACAAAGAATACAAAATCAAATAATTTATATTCTTTGCAAAAACAACAAAAACCCGCTCCAATGCGGGTTTTTTTTATATTTAATCAGACATCTTATTCTGATGATATAAATGGCTTTGTAATTAATTATCAATCGCTCTCCAGCATTAAACCAATCAACTTATTCCGACTTTCTTGGAGAGGAATTATAGAATTAACCCACGATTTGAAATAGAATTCTCAGCATGGCGTTACCTGAACAATTTGGTCATTACGAAGTCCGCTCCGAACTCGGTAGAGGAGGAATGGCTATTGTTTATAAATGCTGGGAAGAAGCCCTGCACCGCTTTGTTGCGATAAAAGTTTTATCTCCACAGTTGGCTACGGACAATGACATCAAAGAACGATTTTTCCGCGAAGCCAAGTCTATGGCAGCGGTAAGTCATCCAAATGTGATCAACGTCCATTTTATTGGTGAAGAGAATGGTTTGCCTTTTTTCGCTATGGAATACATAGAAGGTCAATCACTGTCACAAATCTTGCGTGATAACAGAGCCTTGGATGTCGAACATGCGAAAAACATTTTGCATCAAGCCTGTGAAGGCTTACAAGCCGCTCATGAGTCCGGTCTGATACACAGAGATATCAAACCCGGAAACATTCTGATTTCCAACAATGGTTTTCTCAAACTCATGGACTTTGGTATTGCTCAGTCCAAAACTTTTGATAGCAATCTCACGCAAACAGGTGAAGTCATAGGGAC
>JAGRJP010000332.1:324-3011 GCA_020442665.1 Lysobacterales bacterium | reverse complement strand
CTTGCCAAGCAAGAAGCCGAGCTGGCATTGGAGGAGCTGGAGTCTCTTAAACGTAAGCTCAATTCTATTGCCTCCAAACAAACTGACAAAGGATTGGTTATGACGTTAGGGGATTTTGTTTTTGATTCCGGCAAATCATCCATTAAGCAGCAAGCCATTGATAATTTTTCCAAAGTTGTTGAGTTTATAAACACTCATCCGGACAAAAAAGTTCGTATCGAAGGTCATACCGACAGTAGTGGTTCTGCCAAACTCAATTTAAGACTATCACAAGAACGTGCTGAAGCTGTTAAGGCTTTACTCATCAAAAACGGAATCGAAGCCAAACAGCTGGAAGCTGTTGGTATGGGAGAGGATTTTCCGGTTGCTGAAAACACAACTGAAGACGGTAAAGCAAAAAACCGACGCGTAGAAATAATCATTCTGCAATAAGTCAATATAAAATATTTAAGGGGAAATCATGAGAATTGTAAACTCAGTACTTGAGCTGATTGGCAACACGCCAATGCTCAAAGTTCATCAATTGAACACGGGATTATGTGAGTTGTATTTGAAACTGGAAAACCAAAATCCGGGTGGCTCAATCAAAGACCGTATTGGCTTATCCATGATTGAAGCCGCTGAAAAACGGGGTGACATAAAACCCGGCGACACATTAGTTGAAGGAACAGCGGGAAATACCGGAATTGGACTGGCATTGGTTGCAGCACAGAAAGGTTACAAGTTGATTCTGGTGATCCCCGATAAAATGAGCAAGGAAAAAATATTCAACCTCAAAGCTATGGGAGCAGAAATTGTTCTGACTCGATCCGATGTTGCCAAAGGTCATCCACAATATTACCAAGACCTCGCAAAAACCATCGCTGATGAAACTCCAAACGCTTATTTTATCAATCAATTTGGAAACCCTGATAATCCGGCAGCTCATGTTTGCACAACCGGACCGGAACTTATGGAACAAATGGACAACAACATGGATGCCATCGTTTTTGGTGTTGGATCGAGCGGAACCATGTCCGGTTTGACACAATATTTCAAAGAACATGCACCCAATATCGAGATGATTCTCGCAGATCCTGTTGGAAGCATTTTGGCAGAATATATCAATGAAAAGAATCTTTCAGATAAGAGCGGCAGTTGGAAAGTGGAAGGAATTGGTGAAGATTTCCTACCCAGCATTTCTGATTTCTCTTTAGTCACCAAAGCCTATGCTGTATCCGACAAAGAAAGTTTTGAATCAGGACGTGAATTACTCGCAAAAGAAGGAATTTTGGGTGGCTCCTCAACTGGCACCATCATGACAGCAGCTTTAAAATACTGTCGTGAACAAACTGAAAAAAAACGGGTTGTTGCACTCGTACCGGATACCGGCAATAAGTATTTATCAAAAATGTATAATGATTACTGGATGATGGATAATGGATTTATTGAAATTCCACAATACGGAGATTTACGCGACTTAATCACTCGTCCTTATCAGACTAATGATTTAATCGTGATGAGACCTAATGAGACACTCAGCACAGTTTATCAACGCATGAAATTATACGATGTCTCGCAACTGCCGGTGATTGACGGTGATGATATTGTTGGTATCATCGACGAGTCCGATGTCATGATGTACGTCTATGACGACAATTCAAAATTTGAAGATCCGGTTAAATCAGCGATGACAACCAATCTGGAATTTATGTCAGTAACTAGTCCTTTGGCAAAACTATTACCAATCTTTGACCAAGGGAAAGTCGCAATAGTCAAAGATAAAGATGATAAATTTATAGGTCTGATTACACGAATTGACCTGTTGAACTACCTCAGAAGAAGAGATCAAAACCAATGAGCAAGAAATTAGAAAAAAAATATTCCGGATTGCAAACTCGTGCCATTCACGCCGGGCAAGAAGTGTGTGAAGTTACAGGTGCCATCATGCCGCCGATTTATGCAACATCAACTTATGTGCAATCCTCTCCCGGAGTTCACCAAGGTTTTGAGTATTCAAGAACACACAACCCAACTCGTTTTGCTTACGAACGAGCCGTTGCCAATCTTGAAAACGGTTGCAATGGTTTTGCATTTGGTTCTGGTATGGCAGCCACATCAACAATACTCGAACTGATTGATTCCGGCTCACACATCATTTGTATGGATGATTTGTATGGTGGAACCAATCGCCTATTCAATAGAGTTCGCAAGCGCTCTTCAGGGTTAGAGTTTACATTTACTGATCTGACAGTTGAAGGAAATATGGAAGCCGCTTTGAGAGACAACACCAAAATGATTTGGATAGAGTCTCCAACCAATCCAATGCTGAAATTGGTTGACTTACAAAAAGTCGCTGATTTCGCTAAAAAACATGATTTAATTGCCGTTGCAGATAATACATTTGCATCACCTTACTTACAAAACCCTTTGGATTTTGGTTTCGACATAGTTATGCATTCTGCAACAAAATACATCAATGGACATTCAGACATGGTTGGTGGAGTTGCAGTTGTAAAAACACCTGAAATGGCAGAACGCATGGCATTTCTGCAAAATTCCGTTGGAGCCGTTCAAGGGCCATTTGATAGCTATCTGGCGCTTCGTGGTTTAAAAACTCTCCCACTTCGGATGAAAGCCACCTGTGAAAATACCCTTAAACTCGCCCAATGGCTGGAAAACGACCCAAGAATTGAAAAAGTCATTTA
>JAGRJP010000332.1:0-146 GCA_020442665.1 Lysobacterales bacterium | reverse complement strand
CTGGTCAATCACCCTGCAATCATGACCCATGCATCAATTCCTTACGAAGAACGCCAAAAAATTGGTATTAACGACAATCTTGTGCGTTTATCCGTCGGTATCGAAGACTATGAAGACCTGAAAGCTGATTTGGATTTTGCTTTGGG
>JAGRJP010000331.1 GCA_020442665.1 Lysobacterales bacterium | reverse complement strand
TTACGACCTTTGACATAGTATTGCAATCGTTTAACAGCATTATCTATGGCTTGTTGCGAAATGGTATAACCGAGAGAGCGAGCCTTCAATAAAAACTCTGTGGCATAAACGGTTAGCCAATACTCTTCGGGGCTGTCATTATTCCATAAGCCGAAACTACCATCATAGCGTTGCATACCAAGCACTCTGCCGATGGCTTGTTCGACTAACTCAGTGCGTTTGGAGAAAATTTCGGCTTGATTTTCAGAAGTGAACAAGCCTAAATCCTGCTTTTCAACCAGTAACAATGGCCATGCTCGGGAAGTGGTTTGTTCCAAACAACCATAAGGATATTGAATCAATTGTTGAATATGTTCTTCGGCATTGAGAACCGGAGTATTGGAAATTTTCAAAACCGATTTCAGGTTGTTTTCATCAAGATTTGCAAACAAGTTGCTATCCAGATTGTAACTTTTATCGACATCAATAACCTCTGTGGTACTATTGACAACCGCCGGGTAGGCGGGACGAATTCCCAATCCCCATGAGCGATTCACCGAGAAGTTATCATTTCGCTTCATATTGGCAACAACACTCACTTGTCCCATTCCGCTGTAAACTTCGGCAAGTAAGGGAAGTTGTAAAATTTGTTTTTCATTAGCAGCCAGTTTAACCTGCTGGTTTAATATTTTAGCGCCCAGCGAGTCAGAAGCGATAACTTGTAAATCAACGTTTTGCTCGTTGTCTTCGGTATTATGCACATCTATGGTTGCGAAAGTTTGATCGCCTTTGGCTATGAAACGTGGTAAAGATGTTTCAATAACAACCGGAGCAGCTATTTTCATGTGAGTGTCAGTTCCTGCGAATTGGTTATCATTGAACGCTAATGCCATCAGACGGACTTCACCATTGAAATAAGGTAATTTGAATTTGATTTCAGCTTCACCATTTTCGTCAAGCGGAGTTTTGTCGCTTAAAAGGGAAACAATTTGCACATCTGAGCTGGGAGCTTCACCACCGCGATTGATATCGGCATCACCACCAAATTTCTGAGTGGCATTCTTACCATCCATCAATGCGATAATTGAACCGTAAATATCACGAATAGCGGTGATATAGCCACGTGCTGCAAAGAACCATTCATGAGGTTTTGGCGTTTTGAAATTGCTGATACTTAAAACACCGGTATCCACCGCTGCCAAGGTGACAAAGGCCGGAGTCTCTTTGTTGAGATTGGTCGCTTTGACTTTGATGGTGATTTCTCGATCGGGGAGTGTTTTTTCAGGAGCTTCAATGGCGAGATTGATTTTTCTGTCATCACGATTTAGCGGCAGGTGAATGACGCCGAAAGCTCGTTTAGGCAGGTGTTTGCGTTTGAGTTCTCCTTTATTGATGACCATTACTGTTGCATGGAGATCATGACGTTTCCAATTGGACATAACAGGAATGTCGATAATTTGTTCCGCTTTTTCCAGTTGTATGGTTTTTTGCCAAAGCAAATCGTCAGACTCAACAGTCACCAATGCTGTTCCTGTATAAGGAGCGACGACTTTGAGTTTGGCATCCGCATTTGGAGCAACAGAATGGCTTTGCCATTGCAGATTGACTTGATCGGGCTTTTCAGCATTGGCATAATCAGGGTCATACCAACGCCAGCCTGAGAAGAAACGATTGCTGGTAATCAGGTTTTGATTTTCATCCCGAATTTCAAGGCGGTAGTAGCCATAATCGAGTGGAAATTGAACAACCGAAGCATCATCTTTGCCGATATTGATGATGTCGCTGAAGACCGGGACATTTTTTTCGCTTTGATTGTAACTCCAGCCATCATCGCCCCAATGCCAGTATCTTTGCGAGTTTTCACGAATCAACAAAACTTCGGAATTATTTAGTTCTGTTCTTTCACCTTGTCGGTTGATGGCAATCAACTCCACCATGCTATCACTGTTTGGACTGGCATAATCACCATCCCACAACTGTTTCACACCAACAGCAACTTCATGAGGCCAGATTGTGTGTTCGATTTTTCTGGAAATCGGACGTCCGCCGGATTCATAAACATTCACATGACTTTTTATTTGCAAAGGGAACTGTGTTTCCGCCCAGTTGGGTTGAATCGAGATTATTCCTGAACCTTTATCATCCAGTAATTTGGATGGAGTCGTAAAATTGTAATCGTAGTCTTTGTAGTTGTTTGAACCAAACATAAAGTCTTTAAACTCAAACATTTGAGTTTGTGCTTTTATGGTTACTGTTGCATCAAAGCGGTTTTTGGCAGCCGGAGCTCCATAAAGATAATCACTTTGAACTTGTATCTGCGGTGTTTCTAAACTGGAAACATTAGAGCCATTATCTCCGGCGTTAAGGTCTAATTTCAATCTTTCCGGCATAAAGTCTTCAACGGCAAATTCATAATTGAAAATATCGTTATTTGCCAGTTTGGCATGAAACTGCCATGTTCCGGTCATGGCATCTTTAGGAACACTGAATTCGGTTGTGTAGAAAGAATTCTCATCACCTTGCCAGTTGATTGTTTTGATGGTTCGGTTGTCGGGACGTTTAATTTCGACACGCACCGGTGTGGCTTTGACCAATTGTCCGTCATCATCGCGGAGGAGTGCATTGATATGAATTGTTTCTCCAGGGCGATATAAATTTCTGGGTGAATATAAAAACAATTCTTGCGGTTTATGTTTGCGGTAAGCCAGATTAAATTCAGATAAATCCATTGGCATTTGATTCATGCGAATGATATTTGATTCAT
>JAGRJP010000036.1 GCA_020442665.1 Lysobacterales bacterium | reverse complement strand
CAATTGGAGCCAATGAGCAAGGAACCCAATACGAGGCAATATTTACTTAGCGACTTTTTGGATACCATTCCATGTATTGATAAACACCTTTGTCTTCTATATGTTGAAAACCGTGTTTGACATACCAGTTATAGGCAGGGTTAAAATTTTCAACATGGATGGTTATTTTCTTTTGTGTTGATTGTGCCTCATTAATGAGGTTTTTTAAGATTTGAGTTCCAAACCCTCTGTTTCTAAATTCAGGTAGAAAGGCAATATCTATCAAACAAATTGACGTTTCATTTCTGCCCAGATAGATGCGACCAATTTCCTGGTTCTTATACGAAATTAACAAATAGTCCGATTTCGGATAATGCGATTGGTAATGTTTATACTGTGCATCAAACTGCATTTGCAGGAAATTCTGCTTTTGTTCCAAACTCCATGGAGTCTGTTCTAATTCTTTCCAACGAGTCGATGCATAAAGTTGTGAAAGAAAAGCCATATCCTTGTCAGATATGGCTTTATATTGCAAATCACCAGGAAACAATTGATGATTCAATGTTTCCGAAACACTATCAGGCATTCAGCCTCCTGTTGAACACAGCTTGAAGTTGTGTTTCATTTATTGGCGTCATAAAAACCTGATAATTTTTACCTTTGGAAGATGTTAAATCATAGATTTTTTCTTCCAGCCGGCCTTGCAGGTTTTGGACACTATAAGTCAGGATAAATTGCTTCTCATCCTGATTGTTAACAGGATGAATCTTGCTATCTAGTTTTAATTTCAATCCATCAGCTGAGGTTATCATGTTTTCTTTGATTAAATCTGACTCAGTTTTTGACACCGCCAAAGAAACGCCCACAGGTATACTGGAAACACCTAGAGCTGCAATTAAAGATTGTGTAAAATTTCTTCTTTTCATAATTAACCTCTCGAAGGATACAAACCTTGTAAAGCAATAATGTAATTAATTGCAATGACGGGTTGTACATTGTTGTGCGCCTGGCTTCCACCGGCTGTTGTAACCTCACTCATGGCAACAACATTTGAGTTGCCATTCGCATAAAACTGACCACTGGCAGATGTACTTGCAAGATAGTGATTGACAGGATCCGGAGTATCTGCTCCGCCACCACCGAATCCTCCCGGATTCGCATCAGCTGTGACACTATGATTATGATTCGGAATCTGTGCTTCAGTCAGAGTTACTGACTGCGTACCTCCTCTTTCGCCCAATCTTCTGGCTGTTAAGCCAGGGCCTCTTCCCGGGTGCATCGGAGCTCGACCTTGCAAATTCGGAAGTGCTGTCGTTGACCTCCCATCACCACCATAGGTTGTGCCTATGAGTGAAAATAAAGCGGTATTCTGCGAAATTGGTAACAACTGACCATTACAAAATGCCCAGCTTCTTGGAGCAAAATTACCTGCGAAAATTCTTATTTCTGCTATAAATGGTTCTGACATACAATTCTCCTAATTTCGTGATGGGTAAATGCCATAAAGGGCAATAATAAAATTAATACACAAATAAGGCATTAAGTTTGTGTGTGACCTCGATCCTCCGGTATTTGTGATCATGTTTGAACTCATGGATGTTCTGGTACTCGATAAGGAATTGATATACAAATTGGAGTTACTGACATCTTTGGCAAAATAACCCGATGGCGAGCTTGAACTCCCTGCAATATTATTACCACCAACACTATGATTGTGAGATGGCATTTGATTCACTGTTAATGTCACATTCTCAGCGCCGAATTTTGCTCCCAACCGCCTTGGACTAAGTCCCGGACCTGTTCCTGCATGCATTGGCAATCTCCCTCGCATATCGGGCAACCCGAAAGTTGTTCTTCCATCACCGCCATAAATTGTTCCTAACAAACTAAACAGAGCATCATTTTGTGAAACCGCCAACAACTGACCATCACAAAAAGCCCAACCTTGAGGGGCAAAATTACCCGCAAACATACGGATTTCTCCTACAAATGGTTCTGACATACAAGCCTCCTAATTTCGTGATGGGAATAATCCCTGTAAAGCAATGCAAAAATTCAAAACAGTGGTAGGCTGCATATTTTCATGAGCCTGGCTTCCACCAACATGTGCAACCATCCCTGAGCCCATTTCTCCTGAACTTGATGAGGAATAAGGTTTTCCATTATTTGTAGCTGCAAGTAATGTGTTATTAGGAACGGCTTGGTCTGCACCAGTTGAAGTCCCTTGCACTAAATGACTATGAGTTGCCAACTCAGCAGCTGTTAGTGTATGTGTTTCTTCGCCGGTTTTCTGACCTTCGCTATAAGTCATTCCTCCTGCACCATCATTACCAACATGAACAGGAACACGCCCTCTTATATCCGGCAAGGCAAATGATGTTCTGCCATCACCTCCATAAGTTGTTCCAAGTAGTGAGTAAAGAGATTGATTTTGATTAATGGGTAGTATTTGTCCATCACAAAGCGCCCAACCTCTGGGTGCAAAATTGAAACCAACTATTCTGATTTCTGCTAGAAAAGGCTCAGACATAGACACCCCCGATTTAAGTGGTTTTCGAGTATTTTTTTATACATATTATTTCCCCTTTTTTTATAGTGAGTGTTGAATTTTGATTAGCTATTCAACAAAAGCTAAGCGACCTGAAATGTATCAGGTCGCCGTTTTTCTTATAAACAACTATTAACTCCATTCATAGTTCCATTATTTGCATCCACATCAGCACCAGTTGTAATGATTCCTGCATCTAAGTCATTGGCTGTTATATAGGCGTCAACTTGTGCATCAGTAACTACACCAATTCCGGCTCCCTCAATATTTTTAACTGCTGCCCCAAACTGAACAAAACCATAATGACCAAATGATCCAGGATTCGTATTATCAACATCATTTCCAAGAACATTAGTACAGAACGTATTATTGTGTGGACCAACTGAATTCGCTCCAGCCACAAAAACCATACCTGCAGAGAATGTATTTGCTCCTGCATAGCTGATTGTATTTCCTTGAACATTGGCATACAAACCACCAAAACTATTTGAAGCGTTCATTTCAATTCCGGCAATAGTTTGGTTTGCACCGGAACCACTCATATTCATGCTATTATTCGTAATAGAAATCTGATTGGTCGAAACAGCGCCGTCTCCTGTAAAGTTAGTAAACACACCATCAACATATTCATCATCAGAAGATATGATATTAGAACTCACCAAGCCATTGATAATAAATGATCCACCTAATGCAGTAACTTCACGACCGGTACCACCGGCACCACCATCTTCTTGTATCATAATATTTGAGTTTATGGACAACATAACATCAGAATTAATTAAATTTGACTGTCCTGTCACACCAACAAACATCACACCATTGGTACCAGAACCTGGTCTGTTAATTGACGCAATTCCAACTCCTTGATATATCGTAGCATTTCTGACTGTTGAGGTTAACGAACCTCTTTCGGCAAAGAACGCAGCACCAATATTAGTGTTCTCAATCGTAAATGAACCTCCGACTGCCGACCCTAAAGTAACAGTTAAATCGGCATTACCAACCAATGTACGTGCTTCAAAACCACCCTCAAAAGCGTTTTTAATTTCTGAAGCACCATCAATCAATAATTCACCTGCTATTGTGGTCCTTTGTGCAATAAGAATAGCAGTATCTCCAACCGTATTATCAACTACTAAGTTCTGCCAATGACTTGAATTAGCTCCTGTACCAAGAAGATTAATAATATAAATACCATGTTCGTTAACCTCATCGGATGTATTTTGAACGGTTACCCCATTCATATCAAAATTAGTCACATTCAATCCATAAATACCCAGTTCATCAGATGTGTCACCATTTCCGTCAACAAGTACATTATTCAGTACAATATTACTCACACTTTCTAATTCTATTGCAGCATTACAGTTTTCGCCCGGGTCGATAACCCCACCAACATCGGCAAAACATCCCGGTGATTCATTGGTGGCATTCACAAAGCTCATATTTGATAAGTTGATATTGCTTGAGTTTTGAACAACAATTCCATTTAGAGATTTGTTTTGGATAATACCACCACTATTATTCGTTGTACCTATCCCTGTTATATTAAAAGAACCTGTTCCTCCAAGGAGAGATAGAATAATACCCCTATTCCCCCCGTTTGATTCTACTCTTTCAAATGTAACATTAGAAGTGCCAATATTTATATTGCTTAAGTTAACTGCGGTTGCTGTTGTAGTTACAATACTGTTGCCACTTCCTGTCACATTCAAGGTTCCACCGCCAGTAGCTGTGAATGCATCATTTGCAGCTGTGGAAAGAGTCAGTTGTCCTGAAAGATTGATAGTTGCTCCAGTATTGTTGTTGATAAATATACCGGTACTGCTTGCACTGGCTCCAACAATTGTTCCACTCAATGTAATGGTTCCTCCGTCGTTATTAAGGACTTGCAAAGAGCGTCCTGACAAGCTGTTTATACTTGCTGCAATATTTACATTACCTGAACCTGAAGATATGCTGACATTGGGTCCATTAGAATTATTAACACTACCACCATTGACATTGATTGTTGCCCCATCATTATTGGATAATGCCATGCCTGCGCTGTTTGACAACTGATTATCTATTGAAACATTAGCAATGGTTATTGTACTTCCGGCAGTCACTATATTATCGATAGCAAAACCGGTTGTATTATTGGCAGCACCACTATTAATGATGGTAACATCACCAAATACTCCAGTTTGTACTCCACCAGTGAATGCATTTATTTGGATACCCGCTTGCAGCCTGCCTATTACCTGCACCGTACCAAATGTATAATTCAGGTTAGAATTCTCAATAAATATTCCTGCCAGAGTTGGTGTATTGATAGAAGTGCCACCTGTCACAGTAAACACTCCGGAAACACCAACCAGACGAATTCCATAGCCGCTGGAGCCATTGGCTTGAACTGAATCCAGTATTATATCCGCAGTTCCGTTCTGAAGATTAATGGCCTCACCATTTAGTACCAAATCAACATCTCTGACCTTTAAAGTCCCAAAATTTGAACCAACAATTTTCTGATGGGCATTGACAATTTCGAAACCTCGAATTGTATTACCACTGGCTACATTGACACCTGTCACTCCGATAAGTACAGGCTTTGTCCCTCCGGTTATTGGTAATGTTTTGCTGAATGGTGGCACAGTAATCGCACACTCCGCAGCCAACCCGGTTGTTGAGCCTTCGCCAATCAGTTTTTGATTATTAAGCAATGTAATTACACTTGAGTAATTAAATCCACTTGCACGATAAACAAAAATACAATCTCCAGCACCATCCGATCCTGCGGATTCAAAATCAGAAGTATTCTTGAATGCTGAATTAAGAGAGCCATTTCCTGAAGCTGCTACGTCACCATTGATGAACCAAATTTTATTAAAAACTGTAATGGTAACAGTCGCTGTATCAGTCGTCATATTTGAATCATGCAATGTGTACAGGTAAGTATCACTTCCTGTATATCCAATCGGAGGAGTATAATCGAAGCTACCGTCAACAGCAATTGTGATGCTACCACCTTGAGTAGTTGCAAATGTACCAGCTGTAACCGTGAGAGGATCCAGATTTGGATCGCTGTCATTACTAATCAAACCGGATACTGCTGGAACAGTAATTCCAACATTACCTATGGAGTCATAAGCATCATTTACTGCAACTGGCGGTAGATTATCATCATCGGTAATTGTTGCTGTATGAGTAGGCTGAGCTCCAATAGAAGATAAAACAGGTCCATTCAAGTTCTGTAATAACAAATTAACCGTTTCATCACCTTCGGTGTCAGGATCATCAATTGGAATGAGAACCGCATTCAGTGTATTTCCGTTAACAGCTCCAAATGAGAAAGTGAATGTTTGTGTTCCAATTGCTGAATAATCTGTAGTGCTGGTTGCAGAACCACCTCCTGCATCAACCACATCTATTGATAAAGGAATTTCAAGTTGTCCGCCGACCGGGATTGTTAATTGGACGCCAATATTCAAAGGCGTAGATTCATCAACAGTGGCACTAGTCGCTGCAAAGAAACTCACACTTGCAGCGTCATCTTCAGTAATTGTTACGACATGTGATGACTGAGCACCAATGGAACCTGTACCAACTAGATTTTGGAGTTGAAGATTGACACTTTCGTTATTCTCAACATTATTATCATTTATTGGAACAAGTGATGCATTCAGAGTTGTTCCATTTGTTGATCCGATTGGGAATGTTAAAGTTTGAGTTCCAAAAGAAATATAGTCAACCACACTCGTAGCTGATCCGGTTCCTGCATCTACCACATCCACGCTCAGCGGAGCCGTTAATGGAATTGGTGTAGTTAGTACCACGCCAACATCCAATGCAACCGCTTCATTCACAGTAGCACTGGAAGCTAAAGAAAACTCAACTGTTGCTTCATCATCCGTAATAGTTGCTGTATGAGTTGTTTGAACTCCCAAACTCACAGATGAATTCGCAACCAAATTCTGTAACGCCAAATTGACTGTTTCGTTTCCTTCATCATTAGGATCATCAATCGGAGTTAGAGTCGCAGATTGTGAAGTACCATTGGTGGTACCAATCGGGAATGTAAGTGTTTGCACTCCAAACACATTGTAGTCCACACCACTGGTAGCACTTCCGCCACCGGCATCAACAACATCAACATTAACTGCACTATCCAGTTGACCACCACCCGGAATATTGATAACAACATCCATATCTAATGGAGTCGCCTCATTGACCGTTGCACTGCTCGCCAATTGGAAACTGACCTGAGCGAAATCATCATCGGTAATGGTCGCAGTATGATTGGTTTGAACTCCTAAGGTTCCCGGACCGGAAACATTTTGCATCAGTAAGTTTACAGTCTCATCACCTTCAACATTGGCATCGTTATTCGGAGTTAATGTCGCATTCAGAACTGCTCCTCCGATAGCACCTATTGGGAATGTAATGGTTTGTGTTCCAATAGCAGTATAATCTGTACCACTTAAAGCCGAGCCACCGCCGGCATCAACCACGTCAACACTCAGAGGAGCTGTCAAAGGCGCTAAAGCTGTTAGTTCAACTACAATATTCAACACTGTTGCTTCATCAGTAGAGCTACTTGATGCACTTTGAAACTCAACGCTGGCGTCATCATTGATATCATTGGTTACAGTAACCACAATATCTTGAACATCTGTTAAACCACCAGAATCAGTGACAGTCACTTGTATATCATAGTTGTTATCAGCACCGGAGTCACTTGGAGCTTCAAAGTCCGGAGCCACTAAAAAGGTAACGACTCCAAAGTTTACATCTATTGAAAACAAAGAATCATCAATTGCACCAGTTAACGCATAAGTCAGTCCGCCGCCTTCAACATCTCCATTGACATCTGTTGATTCAACATCAATTGCAGATGTTTGGTTTTCCAACACACTGGCTGTGTTTGCAGAAATAATAGTTGGAGCTTGATTTTCAACATCAACCACATCCATACGAGCAGTAAAAAAATCTTGCTCCAGAATAGCAAAAACTTTGGTAATATCAGAAAAATTTGCCGGTGCGGAATTATCACCAATTGGATCATTAATTGGGTTAAAGCTACTCCAATCGTTCACCTCTCCATCAATGACAAACAGGAACATGCCCCAAACCATTGTTGAAAAAAGCATTACTGATGCTAAAATCAATGCTTTGTTTTTGTATGCCTTCTTGGCAACAATAAAAACAATCAAACATAAAAATAGTAATGAAATTGTTGATAAAGTAGGTATAGGAAAAGCCACATTGGCAAAAATTCCATTTCCTGAATTATTCACAGTCACAATATCTGAAGATATATCGGACTCAACTGAGAAATAAAGCTTGGCTGTCGAACTGGAACGAATGCCTAAATCTGAAGTGCCAATTTGAAACTCAAACACATCATCGCCGTTATTAGCGGTGTTCAAGCCTAATGCTGATGAAACAACTGCACTCCCTCCATCAAATACACCTCCAACACATTCGTGATAAAGTGAACTATTAATTACAACCGGAGATGCGCTCGTCGTTACAGAAATGTAACCGTCAATACCATCAAATTGCGTGGCAAAATCGGGTTGAACAACACTACAACCGGTAGTGGATTTGTTGTCTTTATCGATGTAGATGTTATAGGTTCTATTTTGCGCGGATACAGAAAAACTGAATATGACTAATAAAGTCAATACAACATTAGTGCGTAACATTAGTGCCCCCTCGGATTCTTATTAGGATTGTTAACTATTGTTAAATACTAGCAGAAATGTGAATACTTAGGGAAGAAAAATTTGACTTTCAAAGATGCAATCCTAAAAAAATATATGAATTGCTTCTCATTTTGAACAATGATGACACTTATTCTGACTCAAAATTGACCAAACCCATACGAGTCGCTTGCAAAGTGGCTTCAGCACGAGAGTTGATATTGAGTTTTTGATAGATATCTTTAACATACCCATAGCAAGTTGAGCTTTTGATTTCGAGCAATTCAGCAACCTTAGGCACATTTATACCTTTTGCAATCAAAGTCAATACATCCTGTTCTCTTTGGGTGAGTTGGTTTTCCTGTGGTTTCGGATTGAAAAAACCGAGTAATTTGTTGGCAATTTGCGGTGAAATAGGAAGTTGACCTTTTTCAATATTCAATAACAATTGCGCCAATTGATCTTTATCCTGGTCTTTTAGAATATAACCCTTGGCACCTTTACGAAGAGCATTGAACACATTTTGGTCATCATCAAAAATTGTGGACATAACTATCAGCGTTTCTTTTTGGTTTTTAACCAAATAATCAACCACATCCATACCACTTCCATCCGGCAAACCGATATCAACCAAAGCCATGTCAAAATCTCTTTCCGTAACCTGATTCATTGCTTCGGAAAGATTTATCGCTTTGAAAATTTCAGCGTCCGGATAACTGAGACGAGCAGACTGCTCCACCCACTTCATTACAGCAGGAATATCTTCAATGATTAGAATGGATTGCATCATATTGGTATTTCAAAGTGTATGAAGTTCCTTTATTTCTTTGTGATTCACATAAAATCTCAGCATTGATAGATTTAACTCTTTTCTCAATTGTTGATAGTCCTTTACCGTGATTGGTTTTCAAAATTCCTATGCCATTATCCTCTAAAACAATGGTTATGCCATCATTTGTTTCCGAAAAAATCAAACGAGCCATGGAGGCTTTGGAATGTTTGATAACATTATTGACTAATTCCCGCACTATGCGACTAATTGTTGCCGGAATTTGATTGGATAAACTGCGTTTATGGTTCTCAAAAATACTTTCAAACTCCAGCTTAATACCTGCTGATTCCAATCGCAATTTTGTTTCGGCATGAAGCTCATTGGCTAATTGACTGACTGAACATTGAATATTTGTTGTAGTAGCAACGGCATTGCGTATTTTTGACATGATTTCTTTTGCAGTCGATTTTGTTTCTTCATTCGGTGCCGAATAAATCAGTTCCAGTAATTTTGCTCCCACATCATCATGCAAGTTTGCATAAATACGGGAACGCTCTTGCTCTCTCGCCTGTTCGATTAACAAGGTATCATTGATTGTTTTTTCTTGTATATCACTTTTTGGCTGTTTAATTATCAACACCAAAACCCACACCAACATCGTTGAAATTACAAAGATTTGAATTTCAAATGTTTTCAACATTTGCAATGCCAATAATACCAGGATTGCAAAATTTAGTACCAATGAAGTCAAACTCAATTTTTTACCTAAATAGCTTCGCCAAATTTGAAGTATCAATAATGAGACCGCAAAAATGATATTTAGAATTGTGATAAGTTCAAATATCAGAACTTTATTCATAGATAGGTTTAGTTTTCAAGTTGAGTTGCGGAACGACTATACTCAAATTTGATTTCAGGAGATTTAATCATCACTTTTCTGGAGTGAGATTCAATCAATTCAGCATATAATGTATGCTCACCGTCACCGACATCCGCAATTAATTGAGAGTTAGAACGAACCTTGCCTCGAGCCACGCCATCAAGATAGAACTTAATTCGGTATTTTGAGGGCAAGTTGCCATCAACATGCACACTTGCCAGTATATTACCGTTTGCACTCGTTATCCGCGTGTCAGGTTTGGGAGAAACGATATTAAACTCTTCAAACTGATTGGAAGCCTGCTTTTTTTTATGCTCATAACGCTTCCACGAAGAGTTCGGCTCTAACTCATCTTTCTCAATTATAGTTAGTGACTTCACTGCATCCGCTTTGCTTTTATTCAATTCAGGGTCTTTGTCAGTGTAGTGAACTTGACCGTT
>JAGRJP010000330.1 GCA_020442665.1 Lysobacterales bacterium | reverse complement strand
TTCCAATCCAAACTCAACCAAATCTTTAGTCAAAAAGGAGACGGTTGGGAGGAAAAGACATTGGGTGAAGTCTGTGACATACTGGGTGGTGGAACACCCTCGAAAAAGAATGAAAGTTTTTATGGCGGAAGTATTCCGTGGGCAACAGTTCGTGACATGAATCACGATATATTAACCCAAACTGATCATTCAATTACTGATGAAGGGTTAAAAAACAGCAGTTCAAAAATCATCTCCAAGAACCATGTTGTAATTGCTACAAGAGTTGGACTTGGGAAAATTTGCAAACTTAAACAAGACACCGCTATTAATCAGGATTTGAAAGGCCTCGTTCCAAATGAAAAATATAACATTCTAAATGACTTTATTTTTTGGTGGTTTAAAAGTATTTCCCAAAAAGTGATTGATGCTGGAACAGGCGCAACGGTTCAAGGGGTTAAGTTAACTTTTATCAAGGAACTTAGTTTTCCTCTCACAACTAAAAACGAACAAGAAAGAGTTATAAACACCATGAATGCGTTTTCAAAAGACACAGAGGCACTGCTCAATACTTATTCGAATAAACTATCGAGCCTAGAAGAACTCAAAAAAACCATCCTACAAAAAGCCTTTGTAGGAGAATTAACCCACTAAATAGGAAACTATAATGACCAAAATAAAATACGAAAGAGGATCAGAATGGAGAAAATGGGATTTACACACCCATACAAAAGGAACTCAAAAAAATGATAACTTTACAAGCTTATCATTTGATAAGTTTTGTAAAAAAATGTTATTGGAAGCTATAGATAATCAGATCCAAGTAATTGGAATCACGGATTATTTTAATTTAGATAATTACTTAAAATTAAAATCCTATATTCAAGAAATTGATAAGAACAACGATTTTGAAACTCAACAAAAAGAAGAAATAAAAGATATTTTGCTTGTCCCAAATGTTGAGTTACGAATGTTACCGAGTACTGACTCAGGAAAATTAGTAAATATTCATTGTTTATTCAACCCAGAGAATAATTTTGTTGAATCTTTAGAGAATGATTTTTTTGCATCTTTACATGACTCTGGAGGTAATAAAATGAATCGACAGGGGATAATAAGCCTTGGAAAGTCATTAGATCCTATGATTTCCGATAATGATGTTGCCTATAAAAAAGGGATAGATAACTTCCATGTCGACATAAGTTCACTTAGTAAGCTATTTAAGAAAAACTCTAAACTCAGCGAAAATACTATTATTGCTGTAAGTAATTCAAATCAAGATGGTGCTTCTGGCTTACAAAAGCATTATGAATTATTTGAAAACAATGATAGCAGTTTAGATTCAGTGAGAAAAAACATTTATGAATTGTCTCAAGTAATATTCTCTGGAAATCCAAACGATAGATTGTTTTTTCTAGGATTGAAAAGTGGTTGTGATAAAGAGTTGGTTATTCATAACTGTGGGAGCTTAAAACCATGTATTCACGGTTCTGATGCCCATAAAGAAACAGAATTATTTAAACCCCACAAAAACAGATATTGTTGGATAAAAGCTGATCCTACATTTGAGGGTTTGAAACAAATTATTTGTGAACCCGAAGAACGTGTTTTAATTCAGCCAAATAAACCTGAAGAAAAAAGTGGTTATCAGGTTATTGATTCAATTGAAATCAATAATAATCTCTGTAATCAAAAGATAATGTTTAATCCAAATCTAAATACAATTATTGGCGGTCGATCAACTGGCAAATCAAAACTTCTACAAGTATTAGTAAACAAAATCAATTCAGAGGAGTTGAAAAATGATGAGAACTTTAATAATTCTATTGACTTTATAGATAAACTTTCCGTCAATGCAAAAGTAATATGGAAGGACAAAGAGGAAAATAAAAATCGTGATATAGATTTTTTTCCTCAAAGCTACATGTACAAAATTGCAAACACTGAATCAAGAAAAGATGAACTTGTTGAAAATATC
>JAGRJP010000329.1 GCA_020442665.1 Lysobacterales bacterium | reverse complement strand
AGAGCGATTTTTTCTTTTCAAAAAAAGAAGATGTGATAGTCTTTTTTTATTGCTCTCATAGTTTAATGGATAGAACATCGGTTTGCGGTACCGACGATCCAAGTTCGATTCTTGGTGAGAGCACACACTAGAGCTAGCACGAGTGGGTTAGTTTTATAACAAAAACCTTATTAAATGATAAGGTTTTTGTTATAATCAAAATATGGAAAAAGCAGAAAATCTCAAAGTAATAGTAACAGGTTGTGGTTTCAAACCAATAAACCATATCTACAAATACGACGGGAAACCAACTCACGATGAAATATTGATTAATGGAACTAAACACAAAATGAATATTGGAACTGCGACCGCTTATTACTTATGTAAGAAAGGTATAGATGTAATTCTGGTTTCAAGAACTAAGTCTAAGTTAGAGCAAATTGTACAAGGACTGGAACTGCTTGGTTGTGATAAGAATAAAATTTCTTATATTCCCGCTGATATAGCCACAGATAAGGGTATTGATTTTCTTATAAAAAATTTACCCAAGAAAAGTCATTTTTATTGGGTACAGTCAATTGGCATGGGAGCTGGGTCTTATAAGCTGAAGAATGATAATATTTACCTTCCTTTTGAAAAAATCAGCCCTGAATTAATTACTGCTGAAATGAATATTGTGACGGCAACCCATAGAATGATGTTGAAAATAATTAAGTTATTTAGAAAACAGGTTAAAAATAGGTTTTCATCAAAAATTTGTATCATCAGCTCTATGTCTGGGGAACGAGGTTATCACTTTGGAGCAACCCATGTTGCCGCAAAACATGCTCTTGTTGGTTATATAAAAGGTATTGAGAAAGAACTTGAAGATGAGAATATAGATATTTACGATGTCCGTCCTGGTGGTATTGATACTGGTATGTATGATAACAAGCACGTACAAAAGTCGGTTGGAGAAATTAGCCGTAGAACAAAGATGTGGCAGGGTAAAAACCCTATTTATTCAAATCCAATTAATGTTGCTAAAAAAGTTTACCATGCACTTTTTAGTGGTAAACCTAAAAAGGTTTATAGGGTACTAGCACCTCATCAAAAATAGATAATTTATCCTTCCAACCAAACCCTCTTCTTCGCCACCAAGAGCTCACCCTTAATACATCCAATCAATTCACGTTGTTCATTAATGGTACCTTCCTGCAAAACAAACTTCGCATAGTTTTTCAGATCAATGTCTTTGATAACAATCTTTGGTTGGTTATCCAGTAACATATTCTGAAACTTCTTGTATCTGATGACCTCTGATCTGATTTTGTCTTTCATAGGTAAGGCCTTGATATCAATATCGTCAATAATAGTTTTCAGTTGTTTGATGAGATCATTCTCATTCATATATCCAGCATCACAATGAATATTCTTGGTTTTCGTACAGGTATAGTAGACATAGCGATGGGTATTTCCATTTTTGTGATGTTTGAACTTTTCATCAGCAGTGATACCAGAACCACAATTTCCACATTTCATAATTTTGGTAAAAGCAAATTCTTTTTGTTGTGATTTTGGAACTAAGGTTTGTCGTTTGATTTGTTCTTGTACGAGATCAAACAATTCTCTGGTAATCAGTGGCTCATATGAACCGTCATACCAGTTACCAGAGTTCTTAGGATATTCAAACCTCCCATAGTAGAAATGGTTTTGTAATAGTTGATAGATATTACCGAGGGCGAGATGTTTTCCTGATTCAGTGGTGAGATCAATATCATGTTTTAACCATGCATAGACCTTGCGACCACTCCAACCATCATGACCTACTTTTTCAAACATTTGTTTAATGTAAGGTGCACGTTCTTTGTCTTGAATTGTAATACACCTCTTGTCTGTACGTCTGTGTTTGACATATCCTGTGGGTGGGCGTGTTGGCCACAACCCTTGTTCACATCTGGCTCGCATACCACGTTTGATATTAATACTTTTGTTATCATTCTCAAGCTTTGCTTGAGAACATAAAATCATAAGTAAAAATTTCTCATTTGGAGAATTTGAAAATGATTGTCCGTAGGTTTGAATATGTAACAACTTCTTTTGATCCATGAGATCTACCAACGAACCTAAGTCTCCTGCATTACGAGATAGTCTATCAGGTGACCAGGTTAATATGCCATCGTATTTTCCAATATTCAGTTCATGAATCATTTCCAGAAATACCGGTCGTGTCCCTGATTCCTTTGCACTGTGTGATTCTCGTTTTGTTTCAACAATCTTCAAGCCTAATCGTTCAGCAACTACTTTCATTTCTTTAATTTGTGAATCAATGGAGAGTGCTTGTTTTTCATCGCTTTCGGTAGATTTACGAGCATACAAACAATATTTGATATGTTTTGATACTTCCATGTATTTATTATGTCGCAGGGGTGGGGTTTGCTAAGAGGTGGGTGTTGGTAACTTTATATTTTTTATTTTTGATATAATAAAATTATGAAAATCCCTTATATTGTAGTCTTTGGTCATAATGCTTCTGGAAAAAGCACCTTTACAAAGAAGCTACTCAATCAATTTAAATTAAATAGAGTTAATGGCGATATTGTTCGTGATTTAATTATTGAAAATACGAATTATTATTCTGATATAAATTATTCATATTTTACTGAAAAAGCAGCTTCCATGAATAGAGTAACTGATAATTTTAGATTATCTCTTTTAAAAGAACTTATAGATAATAAGGCTCCTATTTTAATTGATGGTTCAAGTGTTGCTCGTCGAACACGTACAAGATATTTAGATTTAGTTAAAGATAATAATAATTATGTAACTATCATTATCGAAATTTCTATTCCAGAAAAAGAACTTATAAGTCGCCTCAAAGAAAGAGACGAAAACAATAAAGACCACCAATGGCTTAATCAATACATAGAAAAGAAAAAGGCTATGTATGAGCCAGTAAACAAGACAGAATCAAATTATTATCTAAAATATACTCAAGATAATTTTGAAGAGGTTGTAAAAGAGTTAAATATAATTGTCCCAGAATTTAAAAAATAACAATATTATATTGACATTGTCAATTTTTACAGATAATATGAAATTAAAGTAAGTAAATAAAAAATTTCATATTATGAACATAGAGCAACAAAAACAAGAATTAGCGGCTACGATTATTATCGAGTTTCTTACCAAAGAACGAAAAAAGTTTTTAGGGAAAATGAGAATTAAAAAGTTTGTTACGGAAAGTGACCAAAAGCTTGAAAACCTTATCTACGAAGCAACGAATTTTGAGTCAAAGATTGGACCACTTATGCCGACTCCTTGGGAAAAGTATTTTAAGGCAAGTTGGTTTCAAATTGCCGAAGGAAGTGTTGGGTATAATGATAAATCTTTTAAGAAATTTTCTGTATA
>JAGRJP010000328.1 GCA_020442665.1 Lysobacterales bacterium | reverse complement strand
GTATTCCTTTTGTCGTGTGAATGCTTCGCATCATACACACTTTGACTTCGGACTTCCTGTCCTACGCCCTTCGGGTCAGCTAAAGCTGTTCAAATTGCTCCTGCAATTTAGTCAGGCTTTGCTCCTTCAACCGCTCGGACATCCAAAATTGTTATTCCTTAACGGGTGCGGAATATTAACTTAATTACCACTTCTAATCAAGCAATAAAAAAATATCTGTGACTTTATACCTATTGTTTGGTTGTATAAATAAAGTTAGAATTCCGAGGTTAACTAAAATTGGATTCAAAATATGTTTTTAAAAAATAACTTTCTGATTGTTGTTGCGATTGTTTTGTTAACAGGTTGTTCGCAAACAACGGTCAAGCCGACTCACTCAGATACTAAATCGGACTCAGGTTCTGATAAAATTTTCAACTTACCTTATCTGATGCGGGATTTAGATAATGGTTTACGAGTGGTTGTTGTTGCAACGGATTATCCGGATGTAGTTACGGTTCAAATTCCGGTACAAACCGGCTCAAGAAATGAAGTCGAAGAAGGCAAATCCGGATTTGCACATTTCTTTGAACACATGATGTTTCGAGGTACACCGAATTATTCTGCGGATAAATACGGTGAAATCCTAAAAAATGCCGGTGCAGACCAAAATGCTTATACCACAGATGATTATACAAACTATCACACAACGGTTACAAAAGATGATTTGGAAACACTTTTAATGCTGGAAGCTGATAGATTTAAAAATCTCAGTTTCACTGAAGCCGAATTTCGCACAGAAGCATTAGCGGTGAAAGGTGAATATCTGAAAAATAGCGCTAATCCAATATCGAAGATATTTGAGACAGTTCGCGACAATGCTTTTGATAAACATACTTATAAACATACAACCATGGGCTTTTTCCGAGACATCGAAGAAATGCCAAACCAAATGGAATATGCAAAACTGTTTTTTGATCGCTGGTATCGCCCTGAAAAAACCACAGTCATTGTCGTAGGTGATGTGGACGAGGAGAATACATTTCAATTAGTGAAAAAATATTTCGGAGATTGGGAGAGAGGTAGCTTTAGCGAACAAATTCCTCAAGAAACGGAAGCGGGAGATTCGGTCTATAAGCACATCAAATGGAGTTCAAAAACTCAACCTTGGCTAACTATGGCTTTTCATGGACCTGCAGATAATCCACAACAATCTCTCGACAAACAGTCATTGGATTTATTGTTGAGAATTTATTTTGGCAATACATCTGAGCTCTATCAAGAAATAGTTACAAATAAACGTCTGGCTGATCAATTTTTTGCTTACTATCCATCCCGAAAAGATCCGGGCCTAATTTATTTGGCAGCCAGATTAACAGATTCTGAAAATTATTCATCAGTACAACAAGCCATTGTAGATACCATTGTCAAAGCAAGAACCGAATTGGTTGAACAAAATAAACTGGATGACATTAAATCAGCAGCTCGCTATGGTTTTGCAACTTCATTGGATAATTCCGCAACAATTGGTGCGATTTTGGCTAGTGTTGTTCAAATGAACAGAACACCTGAATTACTTAATCAACAATTCGCAGCCTTAAAGAAAGTCATGCCAAGTGATTTGAAGAATGTAGCTAACAAATATTTAATTGATGAGGGTAGGGTTATTGTTTCGTTATCAGAAGCGGAAGATGTTCCTGCGCTTCAAAATGAATTAAATCTGCAAAAATTGGTTACAGAAGCCGATAAACCGCTTTCAAGTGCGTTTAAAGTTGTAGATATGCGCAATTCCAGTCCGATTATTGACATCAATTTATTGTTCAATACCGGCGCAGCCTACGAAGACTCTGACAAAAACGGTGTTGCTGAATTAACTGCAGCAATGTTGACAGATGGTGGTTCCAAGTTGTATTCAGCGACTGAAATTAGTAAAAAAATGTTTCCAATGTCTGCAAGTTTTGGACATCAAATTGATAAAGAAATGCTCCGTTTTACCGGACGTGTTCACCAGGAAAAAGCAGATGAATGGTTGGATTTGGTTATTGAAAGTTTAACTAATCCGGGTTTTAGAGATGATGACTTTAGCCGTTTAAAACAACAACAAGTTAATGCCATTGTGACTGATTTAAAAGGCAATAATGACGAAGAACTTGGTAAAGAAGTTTTGTATCACGAACTTTATCAAGGACATCCGTATGAAACAACCAACCTTGGTGACGTGTCAGAACTTGAGGAAATTACCATTGATGACGTGAGAAATTTCTATAGAAACCAACTGACTCAAAGTAATCTGACAATTGGTGTTACCGGAAATCTAAGTGATAAACAGTTCGATAAATTGAAGTCAGCAATCGGCAAGAAATTACAAAAAGGCGAAGCTAACCAAAGAATTGCCCAAACCCCAGAGTTGAAAGGTCGCTCTGC
>JAGRJP010000327.1 GCA_020442665.1 Lysobacterales bacterium | reverse complement strand
GAGATTGTCGTTACAGCTCGAAGAAGAGAGGAGTCCTTACAAGAGATTCCGTTGGCTGTAACAGTGTATTCCGGAGAAACTCTTTCAGAGCAAGGAGTTATTGATGTCACTGAATTAACCAGAACCAGTCCGAATGTTAATCTTGAAGTCTCTCGAGCAACAAGTTCTACATTAACAGCGCATATTCGTGGCATTGGTCAACAAGACCCTGTCGCCGGTTTTGAAGGAGGTGTCGGAATTTACATTGATGACGTTTATTTCGCAAGACCTCAAGGAACGGTTTTTGATGTTTATGACGTTGAACGAATTGAGGTTCTTCGTGGTCCACAAGGGACTTTGTATGGCAAAAATACGATTGGTGGTGCTATAAAATATGTCACGAAAAATCTTTCTGACGACTTTGAGAGCTCTGTTAAGTTATCACTTGGTACATACAAACAAACGGACTTTCTTGCTAAGGCTTCAGGCGCTGTCAGTGAAAACTTTAGAATGGGAGGCACATTTGCTTCGTTCCAAAGAGATGGGTTTGGAACTAACTTATTCACTGGTGGCGAACATTATGATAAAGATTTAGTTGGTGCAAGAGTGAGTTTTGAATGGGATGTTTCTGATTCAACACTAGTGAAATTTTCTGCAGATTACAGCAAAGATAAATCGGCACCAAAATCCGGTCATAGGTTAATTCCTGGTGGCTTGAACGGTGATCCGGTACTTGATAATGTTTTCGACACCAGAGCGGGTATTGAAACTATTGCATCTTCAAACGCCGGTCTTGATTCCTTAGTGACTCAAGGTGGTATGACATTGTCAATCAACTCAGAATTAAATGACAACTGGTCGTTTAAGTCAATCACCTCAAAACGAGAAGATGATACAGAGTCGTTGATTGATTTTGATAGTTTGCCAACAGATGATTTTGATGCACCGGTCGTTTATGAGAACGAGCAATTCAGTCAAGAATTTCAGTTTAATTATGCCGGTGAGAAATCTGATGGTGTTATCGGCTTGTATTACTTAGATGGAAATGCATTTGATGCTTTCGATGTGGTTCTGGGAAATCTGGTTGCACCAGCGGGAGTGACATCATTTACTTTAGGTGATTATGATACTAAGACTACGGCCATTTATGGTGACTTTTCATTCGACTTGAATGAAAAATGGCAGCTCTCTTTGGGTGGAAGATATACTGAAGATAAAAGGGATGTTTTGGTAACCCGTGAGTCTTTCCTTGGCAGAGGTTCTCCATATTTTGGAAATAGTAGCGCATTATCAATTACAGTACCTGTCGAGGGTTTGGTCCCAACTTTTACAGGAAGTCGCAAGGATAATGCGTTTACTATGCGTGCCGGCATCAGCTATTCTCCGGTGGATGAGCATAATTTTTATACGACCTATAGTGAAGGATTTAAAGGCGGAGGATTTGATCCAAGGGGAGCTTATCAGTATCCTGAAGTCCAACGCGGGTATGAACCAGAAGAAGTTTCTTCACTTGAATTTGGCGCAAAATCTGTTTGGAAGGATGGTCGAGTTTCTACCAATTTTGCCTTGTTTTTTATGGATTTCACCAATGTCCAAATTCCCGGTTCAATTGCAATTGATACAGATAATGATGGAGTCAATGACAGTTTTGCAGGAACGACAACAAATGCTGGTAAGGCCGATATCTGGGGAGCAGAGTTAGAGTCTGTTGCGCAACTTACTGAATCCATGTCTGCAAATTTTTCTTTGGGCTATATCAATGCTGATTATGTTGAATGGATGGTTAACGGAACTGATGTTTCCGATGATCGGGTTTTCCAAAATACTCCTGAGTGGACTGCAAGTCTGAGTTTAAGAAACGAATGGGATATGTCTTTGTTCAGTAAATCAGGAACATTGGTTTGGACTGGTAGTATTGCCTATCAGGATGATGTTTATCAATTTGAGATTCCTGATCCTTTGCTTGATCAGAAAGCATATTCATTGGTTGACTCCAGTCTGATTTGGACTGAAGGAAGTGGAAAATATGAAATCGGTCTTCATGGTAAAAATCTGACAGATAAGGAATATAAAGTGGCATCTTACAATTTCCCAACCTTAGGTTTGGAGGGAGTTAAATCAGCTTTCTACGGAAACCCAAGGCAGTTTATCGCCAGTTTTACTTATAACTTCAAATAATTAATTTAAGTCTCGACTCTTTTTTGAGTATATTTAGCCAGCAATCTTTCTCGATTTTAGATTGCTGGTTCTTTTTTTTGGATTTAATAAAAACAGGTCGAATATGAAAAATACAATCGTTATAAGCGGCGGAGCGAGCGGAATAGGCTTGGCTGCGGTGGAAAAATTTCTTACAAAAGATTTTAATGTATTTGTACTTGATAATAACCAAGTGCTACTTGAAGAACTGGAATCTTCACAAATTGCATATATTGACAGTTTAAAAACAAAACATTGCGATATTACCAACTCTCAAGATGTTTCTAATGCAATGGATGAATGTATAAGAGCCTTTGGTTCTATCAATGCCGTACTACCGGCGGCAGGCATTGTCAGTGATTCTCTATTCGTCAAAGTAGATAGAGAGACTCATAAAGTTAAAAGCTTTATGTCTGAAGAACAGTTCAGGAAAGTGGTTGATGTCAATTTGACCGGAACATTTAATACGATTCAGCAAGCTGCAATTCGTATGATAAATAATAACTCAGAAGGAGTGATTTATTTGGTTTCATCAAT
>JAGRJP010000035.1 GCA_020442665.1 Lysobacterales bacterium | reverse complement strand
AATTCAGCGGGAGAAATTTCCAGAACTGTTGCAAGAGCCAGTTTGGTTTCCAAGGAACATGTGCCGTCTTTTTCAGCTCTTTGAATGGTTCTGACACTGATTCCGCTTATTGCTGCCAGTTTTTCCTGGGACCAGCCTCTGTCTTTTCTCAGTTGTATTAATTTATCAGTTGAAATTGTCATACACTCACTCCGAAATAATCATACAGACATATTAATGATGGACGTTAGTTTTACCACGACAAAAACCGGACAGTTAGCCGCCATTTATGCGCAATTAGGATTGATTGTGGTATTTAAGAGAGATTTTGTACCTTTTCGGATAACTCCAGAAACTTTCAGCTTCGTAAAATTTTTTCCATCTTGCGTCCTTTTGCAAGCTCATCCACCAGTTTATCCAGATATCGCACCTGCTTTGTCAGCGGAGTTTCAATATCCTCTATACGGTAGCCGCAAATGACGCCTGTTATTAAATGCACATTGGGATTCATTGTGCTTTCTGCAAAAAATTGTTCAAACGTGGCTCCGTTCTCAATATAGTTTTGAATTCGCTCTGCATTAAAACCTGTCAGCCAGGTAATAACCTGATGCAGTTCATCAACGGTTCTTCCTTTCTTTTCAATTTTAGTTACATAGTGAGGAAAAACAGCACCAAATGTCATTTTGGCTATTTTTACATCGTGTTTTTCTGTTGTACTCATATATGTGTTATATCTTAAGGTTTTCTATTTGCTTAGTTCTAATCCGATTTAACTCAAATTTGCTTAGTTTAATCCAACTGACGTGCTTGATCAAATTTACTCTTTACTACAATATATTACTAAAGCTTATTACTTAATTATTTTAAAAATCAATGTAACAAAAGCGTTAAGTTATTCAATTCTATTCTTTCAACTTCACAGCTGTACCATATGCCAATAACTCTGCTGAAGTTGTAAATATTAAATAAACGGTAGCATCGGCTCCGAGTCGTTTTGCGTCAGCTATCATTCTGTCCAGTGCTTGTTCTCGTGACTCAGCTAACATTTTAGTATATTCATTTATTTCTCCTCCGATGAGATTTCTCAACCCAGCAAGAATATCTTTACCTATGTGACGAGCACGGATGGTATTCCCTTTAACCAGTCCTAAAGTTTCAGTAATCTCGTAATCAGAAAATTGATCTTGTGTTGTTACTTTCATAATAAAACCCCTATTTATCTACGTTCTTGGAATAATAATCATCTTCGCTGTTTTTCAATCGATCCTTTATGACTTTGGCAATTAAAAATCCCAAACCTAAAATAGGAATAAAACCCAACAAACCATAAGGGAATGCTGATATCATTCCGGCAATAATGGCAATAAACCATCCGGCTGCAACCAAAACCAGAAAAAAATAACCTAAGTTTTCCATTGCTAATCTCCTGTTTAACTATCAAAGAAACTGATAATAATTTAATCATAAGGTAAATAACAGCACATCTGCCGAAAGTATGATGATAGCTATATCACTTGAAATCAGATGGATGATTCACTCCGTCATATGTAGGGATATTGTCGATTTTTAAGGGATTGATACCTTCAAGACAGGCAACATTAAAACCATATTGATAGGGGTTGGAACGACGTTGATGATGAGTATAGATTCCGCAATGGCTACAAAAATAGTGTTTTGCTGTTTTGGTATTGAATTGATAGAGCCTTAAATATTTTTCTCCATTGATTATCCTTATTTCATTCAGTGGAACAGAAGCAACAATAGCTCCGCGTCGACGGCATAATAAACAATCACAGCGTCTGACATCAATTAATCCTTCTGGAAGATGAATCTCCAATTGAACTTTTCCGCAGTGACAGGAGAATTTGTGAAATTCATTTATCTTTACGCCATCAACTTCTTTTAGGTTTGTTATCATATTATTCAACAACCCATTTTTTTTAAGACTCTTTTGTTCGATGCCGGATATTTTTTTATTAAATCTGCCGGACGAACAGGGCGGGGGACAAAATTGCCACCACAATTGGGACAAACTCCCTTCAGTTTTTCTGTGACACAGTTTTGGCAAAAAGTGCATTCAAAAGAACAAATCATCGCCTCTTTGGATTCGGGTGGTAAATCCTTATCACAACATTCGCAATTTGGTCTTATTTCCAGCATATTTACCCCTCCTCAGATTGTAAATATCAATCGAAACCACATCAGGAATACTGCCATAAAGTTGATGGTAAAGACCGCACCACGCAATCTTATATTATCAGTGAAGATATGCACAAAAGAATGCAGAATGCGACCACCGAGAAAAACAACAGCAAATAGAAATTGATAATAATCAAAGACATTCAATACAATTATCAGGATACAACTTGTATAAAACAATAATGGCCATTCAAACTGATTCGACAAATTATCACTGACTTTGGGCTCATAAGCCTTCAATGAATTTATCTTTCTCGATTTTGTATCCAGATTCCATGCCTGTGGAGCTCTGAGAATTGTTAGTATTGCATAGAGAAGAAATGTCCAGCACACATGAATAAACATTATGTAAAGTATATATTTTGTATTCATTTGATATATTTTGAGTTTTTCAGATAACTATTATCATCCCCATGGATATATAAATAAGTACCATTATTAATGATATCTATTATTTTTTTGTTTATGTTTAAAGGCAACGCCGGGCATCCCCAACTACGACCCAATCGCCCATGTTTATTTATAAACTCTTCGCTTACATACCAAGCACCATGAATAACTATTGCTCTTTCTCTGGCATTATCATTTATATTTTCTTCAAGCCCATCCAATTTTAATGAGTACCCATGCTTGCCGGTATATGTTTCCGCTGTTTTATAGAATCCCAAACTGCTTTTTTTTGAATTCTTCACATTTGAAAACGCAATCGCTTCATTTTCACCAGAGTTTCTGCCATGAGCCACCAACGATTCGGAAATTATTTTTTTAGCCTTCAGGTCTATTATGTACAAACGGTTTTCAGAGGATGGTTTTGAATAATCAATAATCGTCAATATTGAATCATTGGTTTTATTTTTAATTGATCGGAAGCCATTGAATGCGTATTCAAATACTTCAAAACCAATTTTATTTTTCAAACCAATTTTATTATATAACTTCAATGCATTAGAATTAGAAAACACTGAGGAACTTATGACAATCATAAAAACTAAGACTCTTGAGTACCATTTTTTCATTTTTATAAAATCAACAAGGTAAATCGCATTATCTGTTTCTTGAATAAGTAGGCTGTAATGGCAATTTTCTAAATATCCAAATATTTTTCTTTAAGCATTTTATTGCATCTTTTTAAGTCAATACTGCTTACTTTAACTCCTTTGTTTTCTGTATCAGAGGCACTGATTTTCTCATAGGAACTTTGGTTGTAGGTTTCCAAGGTGAACCCATAGACTCCTTGTTCACTCCAGGTTGGGTTTTTAAAATTAAAGGCATACATGCCTTTTTCTAAAGTAAAATACATCCCGACACAAACTCCGATATAAGCACCTGCAAGTCCCATATATTCCGCGTTTGGACCTGACGCACCCATTGAGACATTATATACGTCACTTTTTTCTGGAACAACTGTTACAGTAACCCAGCTTCCTTCAAGTGTTAACAAATCTCTTGGAATAGCGTCTTTTTGCCCACAATTAGAAAGCAATACAATTACAAAAATAGGAATACTTAGCTTCATCATTGATTTTCCCCTTTAAAACTATGACACTTGAACTGCTTTAAACTTTGGCTTAAAGCCCGGTATTATGAATTAGTATAAGATCATTTAATTTTAAAAGCAATTTCTAGAATCATTGCTACCATGGCCATTTGCCTTTGATTACTTTCAGACCTTTTTTATCTAGTTTTAAATCTCTAATAGAAAAGTCTTGGTTGTTTATCACTTTCCTAACAAAAGGTATAAACCATTCTATTTTATCCCTAAATGCATTATTAAAATACCCATCAATATGACGTAACGCTCCTTGTGCTGTGACCGGCCAGTTACCGTCATAATCGCCGCCAACCCGAAAAGGTTTCTCCAAGTTGTCAGGGCAAAATACAAAGCCTTCGGCTTTTCCATATACCAATACTATAAAGCTAATTTCTTTTTGCTTTGCCTCTTTATGCCACGTCGGGGTTCTCTCAGTCACTCTTTAGCTTTTTCTTTTTCATTAAGTAAGATTGTCCCGAATCAACCAGATAATGCCCTCGCATCGTGGTTCTGCCAAGTAACATTCTGAATCCCATTGAGTCACGATTTGTTAAGGTAATCTCAGCTTTATGGGCTACACCTCCGATTGTAATTGTTGATTGGATAACATAACGCATTTCGCTGTGACCACCTGAATCACGAACCTTTCTTTCATCGTGTAATGGCGCTTCGCACTCCACGACAGTCTCCACATCCCGTTGCTTAGGGTGAATTTTAAAGCGAACTATTTTTTTACCATCTCTTTCTTCTAACCTCACATCAAAAGCATGCAATGCCGATGTTCTTGCTCCGGTATCAACTTTTGCTTTAATTTTATTAATTCCCAGCTCAGGAAGCGAAACCCATTCTCTCCATCCAAGTATATTACTCATGATTTGTGGACTCCTGATGGTGCGTAACTGGTGTGTCCGGTAATTCATGAACTGTTGGACGACGTTTTTTCCGAGTGCGCGCCGGAATCATTCCGCGCATGGACTCTAGCTTACCAAAGCAAAGAAGTTTATCTCCCGGTTCCATCACTCTGTCCGGTTTGGGGTTTGGAATGACCTTACTTCCTCTGTACAAAGTTAACACATTGAGGTCTTTTTCAGATAAATCTATATCAGCAATTTTCTTGCCAACATACTCAGACCCTTCAGGAATATAAAGCTCATTCACTCCATAACCTTTACTGACAGTTAGTCGCTGGCGAATATCAATTTCAGGAAACTCAATTTGAGCAGCAATGTAATCAATAATCGCACCGGCAACATCAAGTTGTGTGCAATTTTCTATTCCTTCCAAACCGGGTGAAGAGTTTACTTCCATAATTTGCGGTCCAGTAGAGCTTTCCAGCATATCAACACCGGCCACTCTCAGACCCAGAATTTGAGCTGCCCGAATAGCAACGTCTTCATACTCTTTCGGCAAGTCAATGGCTTGAGCGACTCCTCCTCGATGAACATTGCTTCGGAATTCCTGTCCTTGAGCGACTCGACGCATAGCAGCAACAACTCGATCTCCAACGACTAAAGCCCGAATATCTTTACCACGACTTTCAGCGACAAATTTTTGAATCAAAACATCTTGTTTCTGACTCTGTAACAGCTCAATGATAGACTCAGCCGCATTGACAGTATCAGCCAATAAAACACCGATACCCTGAGTTCCCTCTATGAGTTTAATAATAACAGGAGCACCGCCCACACGATGAATTGCCGGCAAGACATCTTTTTTATCACGAACAAATGTGGTTTCAGGTATGCCAATATGATGGCGGGCTAAAATTTGTAAACTGCGAAGTTTATCCCTTGAATTGGCAATTCCATGAGC
>JAGRJP010000326.1 GCA_020442665.1 Lysobacterales bacterium | reverse complement strand
AACCACTTAATTCAAGAGGTTGTCGATAACTCTGTTGATGAGGCATTGGCTGGTCATGCTAAAACTATCAAGGTCACATTATGCGAGGATGGTTTCATTGAAGTCGCTGATGATGGTCGGGGAATGCCGGTAGATATCCACCCTGAGGAAAAAGTATCCGGTGTCGAGTTGATTCTTTCTAAATTACATGCCGGCGGTAAATTTTCTGATAAAAACTACGCGATTTCAGGTGGTTTGCATGGAGTGGGTGTTTCTGTTGTCAATGCGCTTTCCGAAAGGTTGGATGTGTGGGTTAAACGTGATGGCAAAGAGTATCACATTGCCTTTGAGCATGGTCATAAAGTATCTGAATTGGTTGAAGTTGGATTCGTTGGGCAGCGGAATACAGGCACCAAAGTTAAATTTAAACCGGCAAAAGAGTATTTTGATACAATTCAAATTTCATTGAGAAATTTAAAAAGATTGCTCAAAGCAAAAGCGGTACTTTGTTCAGGACTGGCTCTTGAATATAAAGATGATAAAAGCAAAGAATACGAAAAATGGTATTACGCTGATGGTTTGCAAGAGTATTTTCTGGAATCTTTGTCCGGTTCTGAAATTCTGCCAATTGAAGGGTTTCAAGGAACACAAACCGTTGATGGTGAAACTGTTGACTGGATTGTCAGCTGGAAAATTGATGGTGAAGTTTTAAGTGAAAGTTATGTGAATCTGATTCCCACGGCTCAAGGAGGAACCCATGTGAATGGATTGCGGACCGGTTTGACCGAAGCGATTCGGGAATTTGCTGAGGCTCATAGTTTGTTGCCTCGTGGTGTTAAACTGGCTCCCGATGATGTTTGGGACAGAGTGAGTTATGTGCTTTCAGTGAAGATGAAAGACCCGCAATTCAGCGGTCAGACCAAAGAAAGGTTATCCAGCAGAGGAATTGCATCCATCGTTGCGAATTCAGTCAAAGACAGTTTTGTCTTGTGGTTGAGTCAAAATGTTGCAACCGGTGAGCAAATTGCCGCGATTGCAATTGAAAAAGCACAGAGTCGTTTGAAAAAAGGAAAGCAGGTGGTTCGCAAGAAGATTACTGCTGGTCCGGCACTCCCTGGCAAATTAGCCGATTGCAGTAGTCCTGATCCTTCACAAGGCGAATTGTTTTTGGTGGAAGGAGATTCAGCGGGCGGGTCGGCAAAACAAGCCCGTAATCGTGAATTTCAGGCAATCATGCCACTTCGTGGAAAAATCCTGAATACTTGGGAAGTGGATTCGTCTTCTGTCATGGCATCTCAGGAAGTTCATGATTTGGCAGTTGCTATCGGTGTTGATCCGGGAAGTACCGATTTATCCGGTTTGAGATACGGAAAAGTGATTGTTCTGGCGGATGCCGATTCGGATGGTTTGCATATTGCCACCTTGCTTTGCGCCTTGTTTTTAAAACATTTTGAATCTTTAGTCAGAGCAGGGCACGTGTTTATTGCGATGCCACCTTTGTACCGAATTGATGTCGGTAAACAAAAATATTATGCTCCTGATGGTTCGGAAAGAGATCGAATTCTGGATAAAATTGAGTGCGAAAAAATATCAGAAAAAGTGAGTG
>JAGRJP010000325.1 GCA_020442665.1 Lysobacterales bacterium | reverse complement strand
AATCATTACCATCAACCTGAATACTCGGCAATCCGCCGGCGATTCCTTTTTGTGCCAAAGTCTGACCGCTACTTTGTTTCTTTCTGGGAACTGAAATCGCCCAGCCATTATTCACAATCACCAAAACCATCGGTAATTTAAATGCACTGGCTGCATTGATAGATTCCAGAAAATCACCTTTGGAACTTCCACCATCACCAATTACAGTCACAGCACAGCGTGGCTCTTTGCGCAGTTTGAATGCTAAAGCAGCTCCTGCTGCGTGCATGTTTTGAGTAGCAATTGGCACACACCAGGGAAAATCATGAGCCGGACCGGAAAAATTACTTCCACGCTCGTCACCACCCCAATAAAGCAAAACTTCTGACATTTTGACACCCCGATAAAATTGTGCGCCGTACTCACGATACATAGGTGCAAATACATCTTCGTATTTCATCGCAGCACCGATTGCCACATGAATCGCCTCATGCCCCAAGCTAGATGCATAAGTTCCCAGTTTTCCGGTTCTTTGTAGTGAAATGGCTTTGGCATCGAAAATTCTTGTCATTACCATTAGTTTATAAAGTGATTTGATTTTGTCGAAATCAGTAGCGAGGTCGGTTTTATTTATTCCGACCAGCTCACCGCTCGGCGACAAATGCTGGACATAATCCACACTAAAAGATGCAACTTTTGTCACGGTTATTTTCTCCGGTTGATGATTGATAGAGAAGAAATTATCAATCCAGTGTTAATGTATATTTTTGGTGCAACATTATAATCTAAAAACCACCGAAAAGCAGGTAAAAGTTGCTGTCATTAATGAAAGTGTTTTAAAAATTGATGAATAGGAAATATTAAACTTTTACAATCTCGATCAAGCCAAATAACTCCACGTCATCTCGACTAAGAGAAGCGCATGGAGAAATCTCATAAAGGATTTCTCGATTCACTTCGTTCACTCAAAATGACGTTTTTTAGTTCACTAACTCGAAATATTAAACTTTTTCAGAAATGACGAGTTTTTTGAATTTATCAATTTCATTCAGCATGACAACGTCACGCTATGCTAATAACTTTAAATCTGATCTGAGGTGATTCGGGGTTTGTATTCCAGGTTAAGGAGTTTTCTGATGTTGTAAATCGGTACGCCTTGAGTGTAACGCAGGTGAAAGTATTTATTAAACTCATCTTCGGATTCGATGATAGAGCATTTATATTCTTCGGCAAATTTCTCTCTTTTTGTGCTTGTCCATAAAGTGGCATCAATTTTGGCATGAGGATCTTTAAATGTTTGATCTTCAATTAAATTTTCATCAATTTCAAAGACATGGTTGTCAAGTGGTGTTCGTAAAATATAATGTCCTAAATCCGATAAAAGAATTTGTAACTGGCAATAAGGTTTAAAGCCATAGTACACATTTTCATGCTCGTTAGGGGCTTTTTTTAAGAATACCAAAAAGCGTTGTCCTTCATTTTCTCTGTCCGGATAATAGCAAACATTATCATCGAATCCTTGTGCTAATACGGCAATCTTTTCGCCTTTGGTGGTTCCTTTATAACCCACATGAATGTCCAAAAAACCATATCCTTTGACATTGATTTTTCTTTGTTGCTCATATTCGATATTGGCCACCTGCGCAATTGCGACTATATCTGCCCATTTCGTTGCTTCGGCGAAAGATTTGAGTTCCGGTGCTTGAATTTCTTCTTTTTCCTTACGGAATAAATCGTCTCTTGTTGGTAAGAATTTGGTTTGAGCCAATATTGTCAATGGAAATAAAATGGAAACAAGTAAAAGTCGAATCATGGTTTATTTTAAAATTGTTGCTATTTTTTCACCAAATTGGACTGTTTGACCGGCTTTTAGTTCCTTTTCAAAAGAGATGGAATTTTTTGGAAACAACATAATAACTGTTGAGCCCATGTTGAAGCGTCCCAGTTCATCCCCTTTTTGCAATTTTGTGTTTTCGTTGAGTGGCACTTCCTGAACTTTTTTGGCATAAGGTGGTGTGACAACTCCGTTAAAAACGGTTTCCATGCTTGATACAAAGATTGCTCCAACCAAAACAAAGGCGATCTCACCAATTTCAGTTTGTAAATAGCAGACCAACCTTTCATTGCGGGCAAAAAGTCTGGG
>JAGRJP010000324.1 GCA_020442665.1 Lysobacterales bacterium | reverse complement strand
GAGTCAGTGTCAGGGAACCAAGAATTGTTGGAACATCCAGTACCGGTCCGGGCTGTACTGATCCGAATAATGTAACCGATATTACAGATTGTCAAAATACTCAAATCATGTATATAGGATTCGGGTTACAGGCCAATGTGACAAATATTGATGTGACTGAAGATGTTGATATTTATATGGGAGTGACTCATAACGGAGGTCTTTCATACAGTCCTATACAACACATTACTGCTGGTAATGTGATTGGAGGAATGCCTGATGCGGTTCCTGATTTCGAAACTCAACTAAAAGTACGTCCTGATGGTCAACAAGCATTTGTGGTGTGGACTTCAGCTCCTGTTGCTACAGATGATGTTGCTTTTCGCGAACTGGAATTGATTGATATTATCTTTAAAAACGGATTTGAATAGTAAAAATACTAACTTCAAATGAAAAAGGCGGGTGAATTCCCGCCTTTGGCTTGAGTGATAAAAAACTACCAGTGAACTCCTCGCATTAATGACGCAAATGCGACTTGCTCCGGCGATGTTGGTCTGCCAGAAGGTTTCTCGCCTTTTGCAGCAGCAGAATCCGGGAACATGTTAAATGCAGTATTCATTACAACTTCCATGGATTTTGGTGCAACTGCGTGCATGACTTGACCAAAAATACCCAGTCTCGTTGCAATTCGTTGCGGACGACGAATAATTGCATCCTTGACCATATCGGCAGCTTGTTCCGGTGAAATGGTTGGAACATTGTCATAAATTTTGGTTGGGGCAATCATTGGGGTTCTCACCAGTGGCATATTAATTGTTGTGAATGCGACATTGCTATGATTGAATTCAGCAGCTGCACAACGAGAAAACGCATCTAATGCCGCTTTGGATGCCACATAAGCTGAAAATCTTGGGGCATTAGTTAATACTCCAATTGATGAAATATTCACCACCTGACCATGTCTTTTCGATGTCATTCCGGGTAAGAAGCCCATGATTAAACGCAAGCAGCCAAAATAATTTAACTGCATGGTTCTTTCATAATCATGAAAACGATCGTAGCTTAATGCAATGGAACGACGAATGGATCTACCGGCATTGTTAACCAGAATATCAATCGGTCCTAAATCATTCAGAACATTTTCTACCAGTTTATCGCAGGAAGTCATATCCGATAAATCAGCGGTGTAGTGCGATGATTTGCCACCTTCTTTTTTGATAATTGTCGCAGTTTCCAGTAACTTTTCTTCCCCACGCGCAACCAGAATGACATGTGCACCGGCTCTTGCCAGCATGATTGCCGTCGCCTGTCCTATACCGGAAGAAGCGCCGGTAACAACAACCAGTTTATTTTTAACTCTTCCTTTTAAACTGCGATCAATAAATAAATCCGGATCTAGATTTCTTTCCCAGTAATCCCAAAGTCTCCAGGCATACTTCTTCAATTTTGGAACTTCAATTCCGGTTCCTTTGAGGAGCTTTGCAGTTTCACGATTATCAAATCGGGTCGGATAGTTGATAAAGCTGAGAACACCTTCAGGTATGCCGAGTTCTTTCATCACCTGAGCTTTAATCCGGCGTACCGGTGACAACATCATCAAACCGGATTTCACTGCTTTAGGGATGAAATTAAAAACTCTGGCATCAATTCGCATAGTCATTTCAGGAGCATGAGCCGCTCGTGAAAAGATGTTTAAAACCTCGCCTATCTTGAGGGGATTTGGATCAGTCAAGTGAAAACATTTACCGTCTTGTCCCTTAACATGAGCAATATGATCCATTGCATTAACCACATAATCGACCGGAATCATGTTCAAACGACCACCTTCAAGTCCAAGAGTTGGCATCCAGCGAGGCATAAGGCGACGCATTTTTTGAATCAATTTGAAGAAATAATAGGGGCCGTCGATCTTATCAATTTCACCGGTTTCAGAATGTCCCAAAACCATGCCCGGACGATAAATTCGGAAAGGAACTTTACATTCACGTCGAACCACACCTTCAGAGTCATGTTTGGTACGAAAATAGGGATGCTCGAGACCGGTTGCTTCATCAAACATATCTTCACGGAAAACACCGTTATAAAGACCGGCAGCTGCAATCGAAGAAACATGATGAAAGCATTTTGCATCAATTTCATCAGCGAGTCCAATGGCATTTCTGGTGCCTTCGATATTAGCAATCTCTTGCTCCTCATAAGAGGCTTTCATATCATAAATGGCAGCCAGATGGAAAAAGTACTGAACCTTGCCTTTAAGCTCGTCTTTATTTTTTTTACTGATACCCAGACTCTTTTTACCGATATCACCGGTAATGGCAATCACTCTGTCTTTTGGAGCATCAATTCTTTCCATTAAATCTTTGAGTTTCTTTTTTGAACCCGAACGCACAAGAACATAAATTTTGCCTTTGCGGTTAAATAATTTTTTTAAGAAATGCGAACCGATAAAACCTGTAGCTCCGGTAACAAAATATG
>JAGRJP010000034.1 GCA_020442665.1 Lysobacterales bacterium | reverse complement strand
GCCGGCGGAATTGCTGATTTGGTTGGTTTGCACAAAGTGGCGCATTTTGTGCAGGTGGATATGGATGTTCGTGGTTTGGACTTTCCTCGCGGAATCACGCCTTTATCCGATGAAAAACTTCCCGAAAAGACAGGCATTGTCCTTGGAACCGGTGACAGTTTTATAACCAATGCAGAGAAGCAATTAGAAGGCTTGGGTGTGGATATTGATTTAGTGGATATGGAGGGTTATGCTTTGAATAAAGTTTGTGAACATCATGGTGTGAAGTTTGAGGCTTATAAGTTTATCAGCGATAATGCCAATGAATCCGCCGGAGAAGACTGGACAGAGTCTGTAGCTAATGGTGCTCATTTGTTTGCCGATTTACTCAAGGAAAAATTTGGAATATCAACTTTATTGAAATAAGGTTATAATAAGCGACTTTAAAAAACGTCAGATAAGACATGCTTAAATCAATGACCGCTTTTGCCAGCGGAGATGTTCAGACCGAATTTGGCAGATTTACCTGTGAGATTCGTTCTGTCAATCAAAGATTTCTGGATATCACTCTTAGGCAGCCTGATTTTTTGCGAAAGGCTGAAGGTGAGATAAGAAAACTGGTTGGAAAATATATCAGCCGGGGAAAAGTTGAGATTTTCATCAAATATTATCCCAACCCGGATGCAGATATCGAAGATTTGAGTGTCAATATGCCATTATTGAATCAATTACTGGAATGCAGTAGCGAAATTCAAAATAAAGTCATCAATATCAATACTGATTTCAACACCATGGATTTGTTGAAATGGCCTCAAATCATTATTCAAACTCCAAAGAACACAGCAAAAATGGAACAATCGGCGATTGAGTTGATTGAGGATGTTGTTAAATCATTAGTAGAAGCCAGAATCAGGGAAGGCGAATCACTGAAAGCGGTATTGCTTGAAAAGCTGGATACTATTATCGAAACCAGAAATATTGTGGAAAAACACATTCCTGAAATTCAGCAAAGCCTGAAAGAACGCTTATTGGCCAAACTCGATGAAATGAAGATTGATTGCAATGAAGAGAGATTTGAGCAGGAATTGGCGTTATTGTTGCAAAAATCGGACATTATTGAAGAAACAGATCGTTTGAACACTCACATTCAGGAAATCCAAAGAGTGATCGATTTGGATGAACCTGTTGGCAGACGTTTGGATTTTCTCATTCAGGAACTGCACAGAGAGGCTAATACTATTGGTTCAAAGTCGGCAACTGTTCTGACTTCTCAATCCAGCATTGACATGAAGGTTGCTATAGAACAAATGCGGGAACAAATCCAAAATATCGAGTAAATATCATGAGCGGAAATCTGACAGGAACATTATTTATCGTCTCAGCACCATCAGGAACCGGAAAAACCAGTTTGGTGAATGCTTTGGTTCGGGATACAAATCATTTGAAGTTATCAATTTCCTCAACAACCCGAGCTCCGAGACCTCGTGAAATTGATGGTTATCATTATCACTTTATTGACGAAAGTAAATTCAAACAAAAAATCACAGCCGGAGACTTTCTTGAATATGCCGAGGTGTTTGGGAATTTCTACGGAACTTCACAAGAGTCCGTCGACAAAATGCTGAACGAAGGTCACGATGTGGTTTTGGAAATTGACTGGCAAGGTGCGGAGCAAATCAAAAAACGCCGACCTGATGCCATCAGCATTTTTATTTTGCCGCCAAGCATTGATGCATTAAAGGAACGTCTGGAGAACAGAGCTCAAGACTCCAAAGAAGTGATTGATGCCAGAATGAAAAAAGCCATCAATGAAATCTCACATTATCATGAAGCCGATTATTTGGTCATCAATGATGATTTTGAAGATGCTTTAAAGTGTTTAAAAACGATTGTGCGAGCCCACCGACTGGAAACAGCGAAACAAGCCGTCATCAATAAAAACATCATTAAAAAATTACTGAAATAACAGAAAAATTATGACAATTCTAAATATTGTAGAAAAATCAAATACCACTCCAATTGCAATAGTAGCCGTTGAAAAAAATCAATTTCAAAACTGGGTGAATGAACAGGATGAAGCCACTAAAAACATAATTGCTTTATATGATTTTGGTAATGTAGTAGGCAGTTCACTGTGTTTACTGGATTCAAAAGGAAAGTTGAAAAAAGTTGTTTGTTTAATTTCTGAAAATAACGACTTCCATGACTTTGCCAAATTACCGGGTGATTTACCTGCCGGTGATTATTTTCTGCAATCTGAAGATGAAAAATTGATTCACTCATGTGTTGTTGGCTGGGGTTTTGGTTGTTATTTTTTTGACAAATATAAATCTTCGGATCAGCCTAAATCTCAATTAGTTGTCAAAGGGCTTGCTACTAAATATCAAAAGGCACTGGAAACGGTTCAATCGACCTATCTGGTCAGAGATTTAATAAATACACCTGCTGATGACATGGGGCCAATAGAACTTTCGGAGGTCACCAGACAAATTGCCGAACAACACAATGCAAAATTCTCTGAAATTGTTGGAGAAGACCTTCTCAAACAAAACTTTCCGGCGGTGCATTTAATTGGCAGAGCTTCATTTAAAGAGCCCAGAGTTTTGACTATGGATTGGGGTAAAGATGGCGATCCATTTGTTTGTCTAGTTGGTAAAGGTGTTTGTTTTGATACCGGTGGTAACAATGTCAAACCGGCTTCAAGTATGCGGAATATGAAAAAAGACATGGGTGGAGCGGCTCATGTTTTGGGCTTGGCTCAACTGATTATGCGTTTAAATTTACCGCTTAAAATTAAAGTTGTCATTTCGGCTGTTGAAAACGCCATTGCAGGCAACGCTCATCGTCAAGGGGATATTGTTAAAACACGCAAAGGTTTAACCGTTGAAATTGGACATACTGATGCCGAAGGCCGAATGATTTTATCGGATGCTTTGACTTATGCCAGTGAATTCAACCCAAACTTGATTGTTGATTTTGCCACATTGACAGGAGCTGCCAGAGTGGCTTTGGGTGCGGATTTACCGCCGGTTTTTAGTAATGAAAGTGATTGCAATGTAGAAATCATGAATTGCTCAAACGAAGTCTTTGATCCGCTATGGCCAATGCCACTTTATCAACCTTATAAGAGCCAGATTACTCCCGATATTGCAGACTTAACCAACTCAGGTTCTGTTCCAATGGGTGGTTGTATTACTGCAGCCTTGTTCCTGCAAGAATTTGTTGGTGAAAATATTCCTTGGGTTCATATTGACACATTTGGCTGGTCAAATGGTCGTGTTGGGCATCCCAAAGGTGGAGAAGCATTGGGCATGATGGCAATGTTTAACTGGATTTGCAAAAGATATGGAGTTGAGTAATGGCAAGTGATTTTGAAACCGTCAAACTGCATTTTGGAAAAGGTGAACGCCCGGCAGAAATTTTAGGACATTTTGCCAACAGACACGGACTTATTACCGGAGCAACCGGTACCGGGAAAACGGTAACCGTTCAGGTTTTAGCCGAGAACTTCTCAAGATTGGGTGTTCCAGTGTTTGTTACGGATGTTAAAGGAGATGTTTCGGGGTTATCACAAGCGGGAAAAGAAAAAGAGAAATTAATCGCCAGAGCCGAGAAACTAGGTGTTAAAGATTATAAGTTTGAAGGCTCTTCGACCGTTTTCTGGGATATTTACCGAAAATATGGCCATCCTGTCAGAACTACACTTATGGAATTAGGTCCGATGTTATTGGGACGTTTTCTGGAATTATCGGATGTTCAAGAAGGCGTGCTTAATGTCGGATTTAAAATGGCACAAGATGAAAAGCTCGCTTTGCTCGATTTAAAGGATTTGCAACAGCTTTTGTCCTATATGGGCGATAATTATCAGGACGTTTCCAACAAATACGGACGTGTTACCAGTTCATCCATTGGAGCGATTCAACGTCGCTTGTTGAAGTTGGAACAACAAGGTGCGGAAATGCTCCTTGGCGAACCTGCCATTGAATTATCCGACTTGATGAAGCAAGATTTGTCAGGAAACGGCATCATCAGCATTATGGACTCCAGAGATCTCATCCAGAATCCACAAATGTATGCCACATTTATGCTTTGGCTGATGACAGAATTGTTTGAATCTTTGCCTGAAGTTGGCGATCAACCATTGCCGAAGTTGATATTGTTCTTTGATGAAGCCCATTTAATTTTTAATGATGCCCCAAAAGCGTTATTGCAAAAAATTGAGCAAGTTGCAAGATTGGTTCGCTCTAAAGGTGTGGGAATCTATTTTTGCACGCAATCCCCAGGTGATGTTCCTGAAACAATTCTCGGACAATTGGCAAATAAAGTACAACACGCCCTTCGATCCTATACTCCCAAAGACCAAAAAGTGATTCGGGCAGCAGCCGAAAGCTTCAGACCGAACCCCAACTTTGATACCGAAGAAGCAATTACACAGCTCGGAGTTGGTGAGGCTTTAGTTTCAACTTTGGACGAAAACGGAGCTCCTTCGGTTGTTGATTGGGTTAAAATTTCTCCTCCTCGTTGTCGGATGGGACCTGCAAATGATGAAGAAAGGAAAACGGTGATGTCACGATCTCCAATAGGAGATAAATACGACGATGATATGGATAAAGATTCTGCATTTGAGAAATTGCAAAAACGCCAGGAACAAATCGAAAAGCAGAAGAAAGAAGCCGAAGAAGCACTTGAAAGAGAAAAAGCAGATCAAAAGCGGGTCAGGGGTCGCAGAGGTGATACTTTCATTGAAGCTGCCGGAAAAACGGTTGTCAGAAGATTTGGCACTAAAATCGTTAATGCTTTGTGGAAAAGTTTTTTTGGGAAAAGGTAGAGTGTTACAATAGTAAACAAATGTTACAAATGAGTGGTGCTTTGCAAAAATAAGTTGTTAACTATGGTAAAATTCGCTTAAGTATAACTATAAAAATATGACTATGGCAAAAGGGACATCACTTCAAGATCCATTTCTGAACGCACTGAGAAAGGAAAGAGTCTCGGTTTCTATATTTTTACTGAATGGTATTAAACTGCAAGGTGTGGTTGAATCATTTGATCAGTTTGTAATTGTTCTCAACAACAACAATACCAATCAAATGGTTTATAAGCATGCCATCTCGACAATTGTTCCAGCAAAGTTAATTGATACGCATAAATTCGAAAATAACAGCTAATTTTCTGAGATTTTCCTTCGGTACTTCAAATTAAAACACACTTTACTTCGTATCGTTTATAATACGACTTTGTTTAATCATACCAATTAATTTGTTAGATCAGGAACGCAAAAAAAAGGGTCAACTCGCAATTCTCATTTGTCCAAATTCGGGAAGCGGACATGCGGAAAAAGTGACAGAATTTTCTGAACTGGCCTTGTCTGCCGGTGCAGTTATTCTCGATGTTTTAAGCCCATCAAGAAAAATCCCTGAGCCGAAGTTTTTCATTGGTACAGGAAATGCTGAGAAAGTCGCTCAAGAAGTCTCTGACAAAGGAGCTGATTTGGTGTTGGTTGATGTCGCACTCAGCCCAATCCAAGAAAGAAATCTGGAATCACTCTGTAAATGCAGAGTGCTTGACAGAACCACACTCATTCTTGATATTTTTGCACAAAGAGCCCGTTCCTATGAAGGGATGCTTCAGGTTGAATTGGCACAACTTCGTCATTTATCCACGCGTTTGGTTCGAGGCTGGACTCACCTTGAAAGACAAAAGGGTGGAATCGGTATGCGTGGACCGGGTGAAACACAATTAGAAACCGACCGCAGACTTTTGGCTGTTAGGGTGAAAAAATTAAAAAGCAAACTCGATAAAGTCATCAAACAGAGAAATCAAGGACGAAGCGGCCGTAAACAAAGCGGAACAAAAATGATTGCTTTTGTCGGTTATACCAATGCCGGGAAATCGACCTTGTTCAACCGTATGACTGAGTCCAAAGTCTATGCGGCTGACCAACTCTTTGCAACACTAGACCCGACAGTTAGAAAACTTCCGGGTATTCAGGGAACGGAAGTGGTCGCAGGCGATACCGTTGGTTTTGTGCGTGATTTACCACATGATTTGGTTGCGGCATTTCAGGCAACCTTGCAGGAAGCTGTAGAAGCAGACTTGCTCATCCATGTTATCGATTGCAATAATCCTGAAATGGATGAACATATTTTAGAAGTCAAATCAGTTCTAGAGCAAATAGGTGCAGATGAAATTCCGGTCGTTGAAGTTTTTAACAAAATAGACCTCAATCATCTCGATCCAAAAGTAATAAAGGATGAAAATGGCCTGGTGGAACAATGTTGGCTATCTGCTCAAACGGGAAGTGGTGTAGAAATGTTGCTAAAAGCTATTGAAGAACGCTTTAATCGTACCCATTTAGTGAAAGATATTTTGCTGCCTGGTCAATTTGGGAAGCTGCGTGCTTTGTTTTATCAATTGGGAGCCGTTCGGAATGAAGTTTTTAATGAAGACAATAGTTGGTCATTAAAAGTCGAACTTTCTCCCGAAAAATGGCAACAATTGGCAGCAAGAGATGATGAATGTGGTAAATTTCTTCATACAGTTTTATAAATTTAAAAGTTCAAAATTCGGAGTACAATATGGCCTGGAATGAACCCGGCGGAAATAAAGACGATGATAAAAATAAGGGAAATGACCCTTGGGGCTCAGGAGGGAAAAAACCACCTGACTTAGAACAAAGTATTTCTAATTTTTTTAATAAATTAAAATCAATTTTTGGTGGTGGAAGCTCCTCATCAACACCAAATAGTTCCTCCTCATTTCCAGTCTTTTTTGTTTTGCTGCTTGTTGCAATCTATGTTGGCTGGACTTCAGCATATAAAATCGGACCTTCTGAACGTGGGGTTGTACTTACATTCGGAAAGTACGCAAAAACAATGGAGCCCGGATTAAATTTCACTTGGCCAAAACCCATATCTGAAGTTTACAAGGTTGACATTAACCAATTATATTCTGTGAGCGAAAGTGGAGAAATGCTGACAGAAGATAAAAATCTGGTGTTTTTGGAGTTCGATATTCAATACCGCATTAGGGAAAGCAATGTTTATGATTATCTATTCCTGCTAGAAAATCCCACTGCATCAGTCAAACATGCTGCAGAAAGTGCTGTGAGACAAGTTGTTGGAACGAATACAATGAGCCATCTTTTGAATGAAAATCGTGAAGTGGCAATCAACAATATTGTCAACGAATTGCAATTAATGCTGGATCAATATTATTCAGGTATTCAAGTCACAAATTTCAACTTTAAAGAAGTTCATCCACCGGCACAAGTTAAAGAAGCTTTTGACGATGTGGTAAAAGCCAGAGAAGATGCAAAAACCTATATCAATGAAGCCAACGAATACGCCAGACAAAAGATTCCCTTGGCAGAAGGTAGTGCATTAAAAATTGTTCAGGAAGCTGAAGCCTATAAACTGGCTACTATCGCAAAAGCAGAAGGTGAGTCTGAGCAATTCGATTTGGTGCGTTCACAGTATGAACTTGCACCGGAAGTCACAAAGGAAAGGTTGTATTTGGATACGATGGAAAAAGTTCTGAGCAATACGTCAAAAGTAATTATTGATTCTGAAAATAGCAATAACATGATGTATTTGCCACTCGATCAAATGATGAAAACCAACAACTCAAATTCATCAGAGAAGATTTATTTAAGTCCCTCCCAAATTACCGGCTCAACCATTCAAAATGAGTCCAACTATGAAAGAGGCCAATCAACTTCAACTCGCACCGGCAGAACAGGGAGATAGATGATGGGAAATAAATTAACAGCATTATTAATTTTAATCTTGCTTTCAGTCATTGTTCTGGCGACTTTTACATTTACAGTGAATGAAAAGGAGCTGGCAATCAAGTTGAAGATTGGTAAGGTTGAAAAGTACGACTATAAACCGGGATTGCATTGGAGAATTCCGGGAGTACATGAAATTAAAAAATTCGACTCACGAATTCAAACTTTGGATAATAAACCAACCTCTATTTTAAATACCGACAATGAGTATTTAAAAGTGGACTACTTTGTGAAGTGGAAAATCAAAAACGTTGTGGATTATTACACCACATTTTCCGGTTTGAGATCTGCGGCAGAAAGACGTCTGAGTGATGTGATTAAGAATGCTTTGCTGGAAGAGTTTTCACACCGTACATTACAACAGGTGATTGCGACTCAGAGGGTTGAAATCATGGAATCGCTTGCGAAAAAAGCCAAACCAATAGCGGAAAATTTCGGAATAGAAGTTGTTGATGTTCGCATAAAAAGAATCAATCTGAGTGATGCCGTCAGTGAATCTGTTTTCAACCGTATGCGTTCCGAAAGGGCTGCTGAGGCGGCAGAACATCGTTCCAACGGACAAAAAGAAGCCGTTAATATTCGAGCTGAAACCGACAAAAATGTTCGGGTTTTAGTGGCAAATGCCAATAAAAAGGCCGCAAAACTCCGCGGTGAAGGAGATGCTGAGGCAACTCGGGTTTATGCAGACGCATACAATAAAAATCAAGAGCTGTACTCATTCCTGAGAAGTCTGGAGGCGTATAAAAACAGCTTCACAGAATCTGGTAGTATGATGCTTTTGGACGCAAAATCTGAGTTTTTCAAACACTTTAATAACAAATAATTGATATAAACCGAAACGTATGAAAAAAAATACAGTTGTTCTGGGGACGCAATGGGGAGATGAAGGCAAAGGCAAGATTGTTGATTTATTGACTGATAATGCCGATGCCGTGGTTCGTTTTCAAGGTGGTCATAACGCAGGTCATACTCTGATTATTAATGGACAGAAGACTGTTTTGCATCTGGTTCCATCGGGAATCCTCAGAGAAGGTGTTGCTTGTTACATTGGTAATGGAGTTGTCGTTGAGCCTGAGGCATTGATTACCGAAATTAAGGAACTTGAAAAAGCCGGTGTCAATGTTCGTTCGCGTTTACGAATTTCAACTGCGGCACCAATCATTATGCCTTATCATATTTTGCTCGATCAATTACGTGAAAAAGCCAAAGGTGGAAATGCGATAGGAACCACAGGACGTGGAATCGGTCCTGCTTATGAAGATAAAGTAGCAAGAAGAGGAATTCGTTTCGGAGACTTATTGGATGCAAAATTACTCCACGAAAAACTCACAGAAACATTGGAATACCATAACTTTGTTATCGAAAATTACTTCAAACATGAACCTTTGAATTTTGATAAAATTTATCAGCAAGCATTAAGTTTTGGTGAACAACTCAAAGAAATGAATGCTGATGTTACTGCTGAACTTCATGAGATGCAGCAACAAGGAAAATCAGTTTTACTTGAGGGAGCTCAAGGCTCTTTGCTCGACATCGATCATGGAACTTACCCTTTTGTGACTTCTTCGAATACCACAGCAGGTGCAGCATCAACAGGAACCGGTTTAGGGGTGACAGATATCAGCTATGTACTGGGAATCACTAAAGCCTATACCACGCGTGTGGGTTCAGGGCCATTTCCGACAGAGTTGTTTGATGACGATGGAAAAATGTTGGCAAAAAATGGTGTCGAGTTCGGTGCAACCACCGGTCGTCCTCGCCGTTGTGGTTGGCTTGACTTGGTTGCTTTAAAACGGGCTGTTCAAATGAATGGTGTGACCGGAATTTGTGTGACTAAACTCGATGTACTTGATACTTTTTCTGAAATCAAGGTTTGTACTGCTTATGAAGTTGATGGAAAGCATCAACAAAATTTCCCTGATAGTGCTGACAGTTGGGAAAAAATAAAACCGGTCTATGAAACATTGAGTGGCTGGAAATCAATAACGAAAGGAATTACGGAGTTCAATGATTTACCAAAACAAGCAATAACATTAATTGATAAAATTGCTGATTATACGGATACCCCGGTGCATATTATTTCTACCGGCCCTGACAGGGATGAGAATATAATAATCAAAAACCCTCTTTTAGGATAAGGTATGAAAAAAATTATTATTACATTTTTATTGTTAAACATTTTTGTATCTGTTGCTCGAGCACAATGGCAACTGGATGTTTTGGAATCAGAACTAAACTTTGTTTCTATAAAAAAATCATCTATGGCTGAGGTGCATCATTTCAAAAAACTAACCGGAGGTATTGATACTAAAGGATATGTTGCCATTAATGTTGATTTAAACAGTATTGAAACGAATATTCCAATAAGAAATGAACGTATGCAAAGCATGCTTTTTGAAACCAATGAATTTCCTGTTGCAAAAATTACATCAATAACTGATGTTTTATTTGTCAATGATACTCCTGATTCAACTATTGTTAAAAAGCAGGTTGAGTTCAATTTGAACTTGCATGGAATAAATAAGAAAATTTCCACGGAAGTTCTTGTTACAAAAGTGAGTAAAAATAAATTTACAGTTCATAGTTTAAGACCAATCATAATCAATTCAGTTGATTATAATTTGTCTGAGGGCATTACCAAATTACAAGAAGTTGCAAAACTGCCATCAATTGCAACTTCAGTCCCTGTTAATTTCATTTTGGTTTTTAGTAAAAGGTTTGAATAAATTTCAGAGATTCTTTTCTTAGAAAAACTTTAACCCAAGGTACATCTGGTTTTCGATAAACCTTTACTATTAAACATAGAATAGCTTAAACATGATCAAACAAGAAACATTTATCCAAAAATTCTTCAGGATGGAGTCAGCCGGCGGAATCACCTTGATGCTGGCTGCCATTGCCGCAATTCTTTTTGCCAATTCACCGTGGAAACCCTATTACAATTTACTATTGGATACGCCGGTTGAGGTCAGAATAGGTGCATTGCAAATTGCTAAACCTTTATTATTGTGGATTAATGATGGTTTGATGGCTGTTTTCTTCTTTTTGGTCGGTTTAGAGCTAAAAAGAGAACTGGTTGAGGGTGAATTATCAAGTGTCAGCAAAATTATTCTTCCGGCAGCAGGAGCTATTGGAGGAATGTTGGTGCCTGCATTGATTTATTATTATTTTAACCGTAATGATTCAGTTGCTATGCAAGGTTGGGCAATTCCGGCGGCAACAGATATTGCTTTTGCTTTGGGTGTATTATCTTTATTGGGCTCAAGGGTTCCTGTCACAATTAAAATTTTTCTGACATCTTTGGCAATTTTCGATGATATTGGTGCAATCGTAATTATCGCTCTTTTCTATACATCAAAAATATCTGTTACATCGCTTGTCGTTGTAGCTGCTTGTATTGTTGCATTATTTTGGTTAAGAAAACGTCAAAATGAATCAACCAGTCTGTTAATTTTTATTGGTGTCATCATGTGGGTTGCCATGCTAAAGAGTGGAGTTCATGCAACTTTGGCGGGTATTATCTTGGCAATGTTTATTCCCTTGAAGTCAAAATCTAAAGCCGATTATTCCCCGCTAAAGAGCATGGAACATGATTTGCACTCGGTTGTCGCCTTTGCTATTTTACCAATTTTTGCCTTTGCAAATGCGGGAATTAATTTTTCCGGAGTTGGTATGGAGCAATTATTTCATAGTGTTTCTCTAGGAATTGCATTAGGTTTATTTGCCGGAAAACAAATCGGAATTATGTTTTTTTGTTGGTTGGCAGTAATATTAAAAATGGCGAAATTGCCGGATTCTTTTTCCTGGATGTCAATGTATGGAGTTGCCGCACTATGTGGAATTGGATTTACCATGAGTTTGTTCATTGGCTCACTGGCATTTGAAGAAACCTCGGTTAATTTATTATTCGATGAAAGAATGGGAATTCTGTTAGGATCTCTATTTTCCGGAGTTTTGGGTTATTTGATTCTGCGTTTTAGCTTGAAACAAACCAAATAAAACTACAAGCCGAACTCTTTGATTTCAGTTTCTATTTCAACCAATTCGATAGTGCTGTTTAGGCAGATTTTTTGGTCTCTGATGGCGTTCAGTTTTCTCGATTCCGGTTCCATCACCCCTAAAGATTGTTGTACTCCGATTTCTTGAGAAGAACCATTTTTACATATATATTTTCTGAATTTTAGAACAGGTTCAATAGTATCAGCACTGTTGTTCTCGACTTTCCATTCCACCTGCCAACCGGAGTTTTCTCTTTTTTGCCTAAAACTGACTTCAACGTCATCCCTGTTTTTGGTTTGCACATAGCGACTCCAAGATTCCGCGTGAACAGAGCTGAATAGAGTTGATATAAGAAAGAGTTTAAGAGTTTTATTTATCACGGTTAAACCAAAATTTATCCGGGTTCTTTTCTCCAAAAACTCGAGCTTCAAGATGCCCTGAGTGTATGGCTTGGGCAATTAATCCCGGAGTAAAAGCATCACCAATCAAGGAGAAATGTTTAAAGTTGTTATTGTTCTCCAGAGTTGTAAAGATTTGATCCTCAGGCTCTCTTTCGGTCACGAGTATTAAAGTATCACATTTGATTTCTTGTTGCTCGCCACTATAGACACATTGATGGTGTACATGCCCATCTTGAGCTTTAACCAATTGTCGATTCAAAAACAATGGCACGTTTTTTTGCATCAATCGTGACTGTATTCGTTCTTGTTCAAGCGTGTTTTCAGTCCATGCGGATGCTTTGGATTCCGGTGTCAAATAACTCACGCTACAACCTTGATCTGAGCATAATTCTGAAATGACACCTGCCATGTAATTGTTCTCTGCATCAAAGATGAGTACATTCCCGGATGGTATAACGCCGTCCATAATGTCATCAGGAGTTAAAATTCGAATTGAATTGTCGTGAGATAAATGGATTCTGGTATATCGTGACTGACCGTTGTTTTTCCATTTAGAACCGGTTGCAAGAATAATATTGTCAAAGCCAAATTCTTCAATATTTTCTAGCGTGACTTCACTTTCAAAATATATTTCTACATTGGGCATTTGCTGCAACTGATTAAGGCGATAATCCATCACTCGCTTCCATTCGGAAAGTCCGGGGAGTTTGGACTCTTTTAAAACTCGTCCGCCGGCAAGCGATTGTTTCTCAGCAATAACAACATTATATCCTCGTTTCGCTAATGATAATCCGCATTCCAGACCTGAAGGTCCTGAACCCACAATCAAGACCGACTCTTCTGCGTGTTTAGGTTGAATTATCTCAGGATGCCAATCTCTTCGCCACTCTTCACCCATCGTCGGGTTTTGAGTGCAACGAATCGGAGCTGCGTAATTATCGCTGGATACACAGATATTACAACCGATACACTCACGGATGTTATCAGTTTGATTATTTTTGATTTTATTTGGTAAGAAAGGATCAGCAATTGATGGTCTTGCTGCACCGATTAAATCCAGCACACCTCGTTTAATTTGTGAAACCATGGCATCAGGAGAGGTGAAACGACCAACGCCGACCACCGGTTTGTTGGTCAATTTTTTGACATGTTTGGTGTATTGCTCCTGAAATCCCTCTTTAGAAAAGCGTGAGGTTTGTGAATCATTCTCCCAACCGGAAACATTCACATCCCATAAATCCGGTAAATCCGCCAACATTTCAATAATGTCTGAACCCTCTCCATTGGCTTCAATACCTTTTTGTCCTAAAAGCTCATCAACAGCAATCCGCAATGCGACTGCACAAGTGTCTCCAACGGCCTCTTTGGTATCGATTAAAACCTCTTTGAGCAATCGAGCCCGGTTTTCAAGACAGCCGCCATACTCATCAGATCTGTCATTGAATCTTCGGGAAAGAAAGTGCATTAAGACTGATAATCCATGCCCGGCATAGGTGTAAATAATGTCGAATCCGGCTTTTTTAGAACGAATTGCAGCGTCTTTATGCCATTTCCGAAATTGTTTGATATCAGTCTTGCTCATGGCACGAGCTTGCATCGGATAACCACCGAGTACACTGGCGTTCGTCGGAGCAAATGTTGGCAGTCTTGAATAATAATTTTTGCCTGATAAACCTTGATATACAAGCTCTATTCCAGCCAAAGAACCATGCTCATGCACAGCATCAGTCATCATCTGTAAATTAGCAATATCCGAATCATCCCAAAGTCGTCCTTGATTGTAAGGAGTAATATCAGAAGACGGATGAATCTCAACTTCTTCCGTACAAACCACACCCCAGCCACCCTCGGCCTTGATACCACGCATTCGAGCCAATGACCTCGGAAAACGATGCCCCATGCCATTGCAATGCGGAACCTGATAAAAGCGATTCGGAGAAGTTACCGGGCCGATTCGGACGGGCTCAAATAAAATGTCGTAGCGTGAAGACATAAAAAAACAGCTATGCAATTAGACAGCTGTTTTTATAACATTGAACTGAAAAGACTGCAACTAATTAGGTGATTATGCAGTTTCTCCCGGATAATCTGCGATTCCCGGATTATCATTCACACCAATCAATTTTGGATGATTGATTTTAGGCAATCTCAGGACATCGTCCTTAGATTTGTTATTCAAAATATAATCTCGTACAACATCCCACATTAATCGACCATTCGGTGCTTTACCAACACTGGCCCAACCGGCAACTTTGTAAGTTTTATCCGGGTCAATAGCTTCACCGTTGTCTAGACGAGCTTCTGTAATTCTCTGTCCCAGTGGTTTACCTGGTTCAATGGTGTAATCCATGCCACCAATTCGAACCATATCTCCACCGGACTGTAAATAAGGATCTTCATCAAACAAGTTATCAGCGACACTTTCAAGTGTGTTAAGGAGCATTTCACCAGTCATCTCTGTTGAGTAGGTTTCTCCATAAGTCATTGAACATTGACTCATCACATCTTCCATAGTGATCCAGTCGCCTTTGAGAGTCGTTACACCCCAACGAACACCAGCTGACATTGAGACATCGGCATCATATTCTTCACGAAGTGCATTACAAAGAATCTGATCCCACGTTCCCATAAAATTTCCGCGACGATACAACAGCCTGTCAGCAATGGCTAATTTTTCAGACAAAATATCTTCATAAGTTTTGCCTAATCTCTGTGGGTTGTAGAATCGGTCTTTGGCACGGGATTCAACAATATTTTCATCGTAAGTTGTTTGACGCATTTGATTGATATACGCTTCCATTTCTTTATCAGCGGGCAACCAATTGGTAATCACAGGTAACATGGTGTAGTCCATATCGACCACTTTTCCATCTTGTATATCAAAGTCCATCACACCAACATATTTACCATTTGATCCTGCGTTTGTGACCAAACATGTTCCGCCATCGATATTTTTAACTTTAATGGGTTTTGGCATGCCATCATGTGTGTGTCCACCGAATACAGCGTTAAGTCCGGGAACGCGTTCTGCCATTTTAATATCAACATCCATACCATTATGGGAAAGCAGAACAATAGCATCCGGGTTTTCATCTTCTTTGATTGTTTGCACAAGCTCTATCATCTCTTCTTCGCGCAAACCAAATGACCAGTCAGGGAAAAACTCCTGAGGGTTGGCGTTGGATGTTCTCGGAAATGCTTGTCCAACTATACAGATTCTTAAACCGTTGACAGTTTTAATCACATAAGGTTGGAAAGCATGACCACTGTCCTCGTCGAAAAGTCCGTTGCCATCATATTTTTCAACCATTCTTTCATAGTTCTCATCAAACAAGGCTTCTTCTTTCACTTTGACATTTTGTCCGATGAAATCGCCCTTAAACAACGCGACATTGCTCAAGACTTCATTTTCTTTGTAGGTAAATTCCCAGTGCCCAACCATTACGTCCAAGCCCAGAATATTGGATGCTTCAACCATATCCACGCCACGAGTCCAAAGCGATGTTCCAGAGCCTTGCCATAAATCTCCGCCATCAATGGTTAAGGTGTTTTGCTTGCCACCGGCTTGATTTCTTAATTCATCAAGTAAAGTTTTTAAGTGTGCATATCCACCGGTTTTCCCAAGTTTTTTTGCCTGATTCTGAAAATCCAAATAGGTATAAGCATAAGATTCAGCGTTGGAAGATTTTAAGCCCATAGCTTGCAACAGTTTATTTCCAACAACATGTGGAGGTCTTCCATAAGCAGCCCCAACTCCAAGGTTGACATTTGGCTCACGAAAATAAACCGGCTTTAACTGCCCGTGAACATCAGTGATATGCAGAATTCTTGCCTTACCTTTCATTGGAAGTTTGTAAAAGTCTTTTGGCAAAACAGCTTTGCTGTTCGATTGGCAGGAAATGAGCCCCGGAATTGTCGCAGTGACAGCTCCAAGACCTAGTAGTTTAAGCATATTACGTCTGTTTATTTCTGACATTGTTACTCTGGAAAAAGATAAAATTAGAAGTCACTAATATAATGAAAATAGATACGAATGCAAGTTTAAAAGGGAAATATCATGAAAAGCCTGATGGTAAAACAATATATTCTAACTCATTAGAATAATTGAATATTCGATAAAGACATGCTTGATTTATGTACCAGCATAAAACATGACTTTTGGGACTGTTAAAAAAATTATGCAATGGTAGCATCCCTGATGAATTAGAAGAGTGGAAATGATATGAAAACATTAACAATACTTGGACTTTCAGCGACAATATTGCTGAGTGGTTGTGCTAAAACCGAAATGACAAAACAAGCAACTCAAACTCCTGATATGACAAACCCTTTACTGCAAAAATGGACCGGACCTTATGGTGGCGTTCCGGCATTTGATAAGATGCAAATTGCTGATATCAAACCGGCTTTTGAATATGGTATGCAACAAAATCTCGCTGAAATTGAAGCGATAGCAAATAATCCTCAACCGGCAACATTTGAAAATACGATTGTAGAATTGGAAAAGTCAGGTGAACTGCTTAATCGATTGGGAACATATATTGGTCGCTGGAGCAGTAATATTTCCAGTGATGAATTCAGATCCATACAGCGCGAGTTGGCTCCAAAATACTCGGAATTGAGTTCTAAAATTAATCAAAACAAGAAATTGTTCCAAAGAGTAAAAACCGTTTATGAAAATAGTTTGAAAAACCCTTTGGATGAAGATCAACAACGTGTTGTTCAACTCACTTATGAAGGTTTTGCTATGAGTGGGGCTGAACTTGATGATGAGAAAAAGAAAAAATACGCAGAAATTAATAAAGAACTATCTGAACTTTATACCCAATTTGCTAATAATATTTTACACGATGAAGAAAATTACGATACTTTTCTGTCTAAAGATCAATTAGGCGGACTTCCACAATCATTTATTGATGCTGCTGGAGCAGCCGCTGAAGCCCGTGGGAAACCGGGAATGTATGTTGTCGTGAATACACGCTCATCCATGGATCCGTTTTTAACTTTCTCTGATGTAAGAGAGTTGCGTAAAGCCGTATGGACCAATTACTACTCACGTGGCGATAATGCTGATGAGTTTGATAATAACCAAGTCATTTCAAAAATACTGAAGCTCCGTCGTGATAGGGTCAACCTGCTTGGTTATGACAACTATGCACAGTGGCGATTGCAGAACCGTATGGCGAAAACACCTGAAAATGCATTAAATTTAATGGAAGCCGTATGGCCGGCAGCCGTTGCCCGAGTTCACGAAGAAGTAGCCGATATGCAAAAAATTGCTGATAAGGACGGTGTAAAAATTGAGCCTTGGGACTATCGTTATTATGCCGAAAAAGTTCGTAAACAAAAGTATGATTTAGACTCTAATGAAATCAAACAATATCTGGAATTAGGCAACCTGACAGATGCTTTGCATTATGTCGCCGCACAATTGTTTAATTACAAATTCACACCTTTAGCCGAAGGAGAAGTGCCTGTTTATCATCCTGACGTCAAAGTTTGGGAAGTCACAGATATTGATAGTGGCGAACATATTGGCTTATGGTATCTTGATCCGTTTGCTCGTAAAGGCAAACGCTCTGGTGCTTGGGCGAGTTCGTATCGCTCTCACTCTACATATAACGGTAAAGAAACTGTTTTATCTTCCAACAACTCCAACTATGTCAAGGCAGCTGAAGGCAAACCAACACTAATTTCATGGGATGATGCACAAACTTTCTTCCATGAATTCGGACATGCTTTGCATGCGTTGTCTTCCAATGTGAAATATCCCAGTTTGAATGGCGGCGTCAGAGATTATACTGAATTTCAATCACAACTTTTGGAACGCTGGTTATCAACCGATGAAGTAATTAACCGTTTCCTCAAACATAATGAAACCGGCGAAGTGATTCCCAAAGAGCTAATTGCCAAAATCAAGAAGACTTCAACATTCAACCAAGGTTTTGCGACCACTGAATATCTGGCATCGGCCTTGATGGACATGAGATTACACATGTCAGAACCAACGAATGACCCCGATAAATTTGAACGCGAAACATTGGCTGAACTGAATATGCCCAATGAACTGGTGATGCGCCATCGCACACCACACTTTGGACATGTATTCTCAGGTGAAGGTTATGCAACTGCATATTACGGCTATATGTGGGCAGATGTGTTGACATCCGATGCCGCAGAAGCGTTTGCACAAGCACCGGGCGGTTTCTATGACAAGGATTTAGCTGCGAAACTGGTTAAATACCTGTTTGCTCCAAGAAACACTCTTGACCCTGCAGAAGCCTTCAGAAAATTCCGTGGCAGAGATGCAAAAATTGATGCACTAATGCGTGACAGAGGCTTTCCGATTCCGGAGTAAAGCATAATCAATTGGGTCAGACATTTGATGTCAGACCCAATTGATTCAAATTTTTTAATCCTGAGTAATAAATCTTCGTGGTATGTTATATAATCATTCAAAACATATAAAAGAAAATAATGAACAATAACTGGATGATTTACGGTGCAAATGGTTATTCGGGCGAGTTGATAGCCAGAAAAGCTATAGAAAATGGTTTGCAGCCGACTATTGCAGGAAGAAATGAACAAGCTATTATGGCTCTTGCCAAACAATTGAACTTGTCTTTTAAAGTTTTCGATTTAGATGATGTCGATAAAATATCAGAGAATCTATCGGACATGGATTTGGTTTTGCATTGTGCAGGGCCTTTTTCGCAAACTTCAGCACCTATGATTCAGGCTTGTCTAAAGTCTAAAACTCATTATCTCGATATTACTGGTGAAGTTTCAGTTTTTGAGCATGCAAAATCACTTGATAACAAAGCAAATAAAAACGGTATTGTGGTGTGCCCGGGTGTCGGTTTTGATGTGATTCCTACAGATTGTCTTGCATCACAGTTAAAAGAGTTAATGCCGGATGCCACGCATTTGACATTAGGATTTGATTCGCGTTCAGGTTTGAGTGCGGGAACTGCAAAGACTTCTGTTGAAGGTTTGGGGAATGGTGGGAAGGTTCGTAAAGACGGTAAACTGCAAAAAGTTCCTTTGGCGTTTAAAACCCGAAAAATTGATTTCGGAAATGGCGAAAAACTGGCTATGACGATTCCTTGGGGAGATATTTCCACAGCTTATACATCCACCGGAATTCCAAATATTGAGGTTTATATCCCTTCGTCTCCGAAATTGGTCAAAACCTTGAGACGCCTCAATTGGATTCGATTTTTGTTAAAAACAAAATTTGTGCAAAATATTTTGAAGAAAAAAGCCGGCAAAGTGAAAGGTCCTTCCAATGAGCAAAGAGAACTGTTGAAAACTTATCTTTGGGGAGAGGTTCAGAATGCCAAAGGTGAAATTAAACAATTAAGAATGGTGACAGACAACGGCTACAAACTGACTGTTAATGGTAGTTTGAAAATGGTGGAATACACATTGAATAGCAATAAAAGTGGCTATTTCACACCGAGTCAATTGGCTCATAATCGAGTTATAGAAGAAGTCAGCGAGAGCAACTCTTAGCTTTTGGCATAAATATCAAAACGAACCGCTTTGCTGATAATTTGTGAAGTGGGTTTCTTGCCGAGAACAAATTCAGACTTAACTGGTCGTTTAACAACGATTTTTCTAATTTTCGATTTAAGAGACTTTTCCAGCAAAATTTCTGCCATCTCCGGTTGGTGTCCAACGATATCTTGCAGAAATGTCATGTCTTTATTATTTTTTGCTGATTTTCCCGATTGCGGATACATTGGATCCAGATAAATCACATCATACTCGCCCTCATCTATAACAGTTTGTGAGTCATCATGAGTTAAATTGATTGCTTTAATATTGGCACGTAAGAAGCCATCTTTGAGTAACGCAAACATAAGCAGATTGGATTCACAAGCATTAACCTCGCATCCTGCTAATGCTAACAAATAGCAATCTTTGCCAAATCCTGCGGTTGCATCCAATACTTTGAGAGAGGTTTTATTTTTACCGATAACTGCCTTTACTAATTTTTCTGCATTAATATGAGCTTGGGAACGGTATTGCATTTTGGCGGAATTGAAATCGACAAAAACATAGTATTGAAGTTTCTTTTTACTTTCATTAAAAAAAACAGATAGTTTGTTTTCGTGCAGTTGCAATTGATATTGTGGGTGCTGATGTAAAATTGGGTCTAAATCTTTAGGATTCAGACCCAATTGTAAAAGTCGTGCTTTTATATCTTCAGCAACCAAACCATTGAATCAGCGGTTTGAAAAGTCCTTATAATCACGGGTTGCAGGACCGGTATAAACCTGTCGAGGCCTGCCAATGCGAGTATCCGGTGTTTCATATTGCTCCAACCATTGAGAAACCCAACCAACTGTTCTTGCAATTGCAAACATCACAGTGAACATTTGTTTTGGAATACCTAATGCTTTGTAGATTATTCCTGAATAAAAATCGACATTTGGATAAAGTTTTTTCTCAACAAAATATTCATCTTTCAAAGCAATTTCTTCCAGTTTCATTGCCAGTTCTAATTGCGGATCTTTAATTCCTAACTCATTAAGAACTTCGTGACAGGCTTTGCGAATAATTGTTGCTCTTGGATCGAAATTTTTATAAACACGATGTCCAAAACCCATCAAACGGAAAGAATCGTCTTTGTCTTTGGCTTTAGCAACATATTTGTCAATATTTGCAACGCTGCCGATTTGATCCAGCATGTTAAGTACTGCTTCATTGGCTCCGCCATGTGCCGGTCCCCAAAGAGAAGCTATGCCTGCTGAAACGCAAGCAAAAGGATTTGCTCCTGTTGAACCAACCAATCGAACGGTTGAGGTGCTGGCATTTTGTTCGTGATCCGCATGCAGAATAAAAAGTAAATCCAGAGCTTTAGCTGCTACGGGGTTTGGCTCATAAGGTTCGGAAGGTACTGAGTACATCATGTGTAATAACCTTTCGGTAAAACCTAAGTCATTGCGAGGATAAATAAAAGGTTGTCCTACAGAGTTTTTATAAACAGATGCTGCAATTGTCGGAATTTTTGCAATCAAACGAATGGCTGCCAGTCTTCTGTCTGCCGGATCAGACATATTCATCCAGTCATGATAGAACGCTGCAAACGAACCGACAACACCAACCATCATTGCCATTGGGTGAGCATCGTATTGGAAACCTTGCATCAGGTTCTTCATCTTCTCATGAACCATTGTGTGGTATCTGACTTCGTTATCAAAATCACGATACTGCTGTTTGGTTGGAAGCTCACCATGTAAAAGCAAATATGAAGTTTCGACAAAATTGGACTTTTCCGCCAATTGTTCTATTGGATATCCGCGATATAAAAGAATTCCTTTCGCTCCGTCAATGTAAGTTATCGCGCTCGTGCATGATGCAGTAGCAGCGTATCCGGAATCATAGGTAAAATATCCTGAATTTTTGTAGAGTGTATTAAGATCAAAGGTAGGAGGTCCCATCGATCCTTTGATAACTGGTAATTCGACTGTTTTGTCATTACCCGGAAAATTTAATTTTACATGTTCTTTGCTCATGGATTTCCCCAGTTTATTATTTAAAACATACGTTTGATTGTTGCGAAAGACGTAAATTGACAATCACAAATATAGTCTGTGCTTATTTTAACTCAAAATTAAATCCGTAGTAACAAAAAAACCCGATAAATCAATCAAGATTTATCGGGTTTGTAATTTCAACAAGATAATTTTAAACTATCTTTTACCGTATCTTTGACGGAATTTATCAACACGTCCACCGGTATCTGCCAATTTATGCTTACCAGTGTAGAAAGGATGAGATTTAGAAGAAATCTCAACTTTTACCAAAGGATACTCATTACCATCTTCCCATTTGATGGTTTCTTTTGTTTGAATAGTTGAGCGAGTCAAGAATTGAAAGTCCGAGGACAAATCTTGAAAAACTACTTCTCTATATTCTGGATGAATGCCTTGTTTCATAATTCTATTCCTACAATGTATCGCTGCACACATTATGCAACTGAAAAATCTGAACGGCGTATTCTAGTCTCATGTAAGTATCTTGTAAACTTTTCTTAGTCTTTTTCAGATTGTTTTATAATTTTCTGGCCATTTAAATCTAAATCAACATTGAAATGGTTCATTAGATTGCCGATTTCAGAGATTTTAATACTTCCTTCAATATCAATCAACACCAACTCATCATCATCGTCCAGTGCAAAAATTGATAAGCTGTTAAGTCCTTCATCATCGACTTGAGCAAGAATTTGAACTAAAGAATCATCTTCAGCAACTGTCGCCAATTTTTGATAACCAATGGCTGACTTTTGCTCAGATAAGCTATTAATTTCACTGCGAATTGATTCAATATTTCCTTTCTCTTTAATTTCAAAAACAGTGACTTTGATTGATTTCAATGCAGATAACAATGATGAGATATCTTCTTCTTCCTGAGTTGCGGAAGACAACAGTCTCAACATTGTTGAACTCAGATTAATTTGTACACTCGGTTGAGCACCAACTAATTGTGAGAATTTTTCACTGGTTGATTCTGCGTTAACACTCGTGAGTGAAGCCATCAACACAAAGCTCAAAATGTATCTATATGTTTTATTCATAATTTTCATAGCCTTTTTTCTCCTACAGTAATACTCCAGCCTTTGAAATGGGTTTGATTATTGCCGGCTTTATTCCATTATTATTCACGGCAGATAATGATTTTAGAGAAACTCTGTTGATGTAATGCATTGCAATTTGTAAATCTTCATGAGCTTGTTCAATTTGCAACTCACGCTGATGAATGTTGTGTTGGCTTATTAACATTGTGAATGATGCAACAAATGCCAATGATATTCCCGCGATTGCAAATCTTGGTAATGACCAAAATCCGGATTTGGATAGTTCCAGTTTCTTATAAAGACTATTTTTCATGCTAGGCGGACATTTTAGCTCGCCGGCCTTTTTAAAATATTTCTCTAATTCTTTATCCTTACAATTGTCTCTCATTACTATTGCTCTCAATTTAAGCGGCTATTTGAGCCAACTTTTGTTTTAAAGTATTTCTGGCTCTATGCAAGTATACTTTTATTTGTGATACATTCAAATCCATTACATCGGCTAATTGTTGATAACTTAAATCACCAACTTCTCTTAAAACTAAAAGTGACTTATAAGGCTCATTTAGTTCATCAATCGCCCCTGAAATATGCTCAGATAATTCAATATTAAGCAGTTCTTCACAAGCTGATTTCGCCACATTATCACTTAAAAAGTTATTTTGCTGATAATTGAGTTCGTGTTTTCGCTTTCTCAAAATATCCAGACATTGATTTCTGGCAACCTGAAACAACCAGGCTTTTGGTTGTTTGGTACCATTCTCTTTTGCCTGCCACAGTTTGATAAAACAATCTTGCACGACTTCTTCTGCCTCCAGGCTGTCTTGTAGCATCTGGTAGCATATCGCATAAAGTTTATTTTGATTTTTATTAACCTGCAGCCTGAACCAAATGCTCATCTATCAGCTATTTTCCTATTGTTTTTCACTAATAACGTATAATATAACGCTTTGTTACAAATAAATTAACAAATTCTATGACGAATTCTACAACCAACACGGATATGGTTTTTTTACATAAACAGTGGGACCAGCAACTGTTTGAATATCAGATAAATAATAGTTCGTTGTATATGATGCCCAAACCTCCAAGTGGCAGTCAGTTTCCATTTTTTGCAGAATATCTGTCAAAGAAAAAAGTTGATGTTGTGGTTTCGCTTTTGAGTTTTGAGGAGATGAACTCCTTTTCTCTGGTTGAGGAAGGAAGCGAATGTGAGCGTCATGGTATTGAGTTTGTTAATTTTTCAATCAAAGATCACAGCACACCTCAATTTTTTGTTCCGTTTAATCAATTGATTGAGAATCTGGTTTATGATTTCAAATCCGGTAAAAATATTGCGATTCATTGTTTCGCTGGTATTGGCCGAACCGGTATTGTTGCTGCTTCCATGTTGATAAAGATGGGTTATCAGGTAGATATGGCTTTGATTGAGCTCAGTCAAGCTCGTGGGTTAAAAATGCCTGAAACCATTGAACAAATCAGTTGGTTGCATCGTTATGCAGAGGAATTACAAAATCAATCACAAGGATTGTAAGAAATGAATCATTCAAAACTGAATGTTCAGTTGTTATGTTTGTGCGGAATTTTAGCACTTTTTTCCTGCGGGAAACCGCAAAGCAAAAAACAACCGCCTGACAATTTAACTCTTCTCTCTCAAGCTTTAGCAAAAGAAGATACTGAAACGATTCAACTTTATATTGATAAGGTTCGTCTAACGGAAAACTCTCAAAATCTCATTTCACTTTACACAAAACTCGAAACCGACAGTATTTTACAGCTTCACCGTCAGACTGATTATTTGCATCAGTTTTACCCACAAATGAAATTTATTCATCAGTCCATGTTTAATGAAATGCTCAAGTGGGTTTTACTAAACATTATTTACAGAGACGAAATTGCTCCGCCGGTACGAATTTTTCAACGCGAGAAAATGTATTTAGCGCCAAGTCATATTGATTTTGAGGTTTGTCTGGCGGATTCTGCAAAGTGCTCGGAATCAGCTCGCACACAACTCAAAGAAATTCTGACCAATGAAGAAATCACCGAACAACTGAAGAAAATGGCGAAATCCGATCCATGTGTTAACATGGGAAATACTCTCGAAGATGAGTTTAAAGCCGATCGCTGCCTTAAAAGAACACAAGGTCAGTTGGTTGTGAAATTATTGAAAAAACCGGAATTTACGATGGGGGAATGGCTACAGGCCTTAAAACAACAATGAAACAAATTTTACTTTCAGCTTTTCTTATATTGTTAATAAACAACACCACCCATTCTTGTGAAGATTCTGAAGTTTATCCAAACAAAATGTTTCCCGAAGTACTAATCAAAACCACTCAAGGCGATGTTTTAATTGAATTGAATCGAACACGAGCTCCAATGACGGTCAATAATTTTTTGCAGTATGTAAAAAATGGTTCTTACATAAACACTATTTTTCACAGAGTGGAAAATAATTTTGTGATACAAGGAGGAGGTTACAATAAAGAAATTGAGGAAATTAAGACCTGTAAGAAAATATTTAATGAATCCGGGAATGGTTTAAAAAACACTCGCGGAACAATTGCTATGGCTCGGTATGATGACCCTCATTCCGCAAGTTCACAGTTTTATTTCAACCTTGTTGATTCTCCATCGTTAGATCCCAATCGTAAAAACTGGGGATATACAGTTTTTGGAGAAGTCATAGAGGGAATGGAAGTTCTGGATGCGATTTCAAACGTCAAAACCGGTTTTAGCGAACGGTTGAACTCTGCAAGTGTGCCTTTGGTACCAATAATTATTCAAAGTATTGAAGTGAAATAATCTGAGACTGGTTTTTTATTTCAGTTTTTCATTTCAGTTTTTCGTGCTAAAATCGAACAAAAAAGCAGAAAAGAGTTGTGGAAGAAATAGAGTTTAACAGATCCGGTGATACCTGCACCATCTTCGCCAAAGGTGAAATTGACCTTTCAAATTCAAATGAGCTGAGAAAAACCATTCTTGGGGCTTTAAAAACCGATCAAAAGGTTCGAGTGAATTTATCGGATGTGAATTATATTGATTCGTCCGGAATAGCCTCTTTAGTCGAGGGATTACAAATGGCAAAAAGCCAAAAGAAATCTTTTGTGCTTATTCAGCCCAGCGAACAAGTAAAAGCCATAATGGAATTAGCAAGATTAGACAAAGTTTTCACGATTGAATAATGAAAGGAATAATCGAAAGCATCGGCGCATCAATGATTCTTGCAATGGAGCGAATTGGTTTCGCATGCCGGCTTTTTCTGGATAGTATTTACTGGTTAATTGTTGGTCGCAAATATAAACAGAAACTGAGATTGGCACAAGTTGCGGAGCAGGTTCGTGTGATTGGATTTGATGCATTACCTATTGTTATGGCTTTGTCATTTGTAGTCGGAGTCATGCTTTCAATTCAACTGTTATATGCGTTTTCAGATTTTGGAGCAGAATCTCAGGTTCTTTTAGCAATTGCAAAATCAGTCACCAGAGAATTTTCCCCTTTGATTATCGGCATAATTGTCGCCGGACGTTCTGGTGCGGCTTTGGCAGCCAAAATTGGTTCACAAGTGGTCTCACAGGAAGTTGATGCACTACGAGTGATGGGCGTAGTTCCGGTTCGGTATTTGGTTTTGCCACCACTACTAGGGTTGATTATTTCCATGCCACTGTTAATATTAGTTGCGGATTTTATGGCAATTTTAGGTGGGGCGGTGTTTAGTGTGGATTCTCTGGATATGAGTTTGATGGCGTATTTAAAAGAGTCGTTTGATGTTTTGATTGTCGGAGATGTGACACAAGGATTGGTTAAAAGTGTGGTTTTTGGAATTATTATCGGTCTGGTTGGAGCAACAACAGGTTTTAACGTCACCGGAGGAGCCGAAGGTGTGGGGCGTGCAACAACAACAGCGGTTGTTGCATCAATTGCTGCCATCGTTGTTGCAGATATGATTTTCAGTTACTTCCTGACAAGGGCATAAGTATGAAAGATTATGTCATAAAAGTTGAAGAATTAGTCACTCACTACGGTCAGAGGAAAATATTAGACGGTGTCAACCTCAAAGTTGAGGAAGGTGAAATTCGTGTTATCATGGGTGGTTCTGGTTCCGGGAAAAGCACATTGCTTTGGCATATTCTGGGCTTATATCAGGCGACATCCGGAAAAATAAACGTTCTTGGACATGATTTGGATAAATTGAAATTTCATGAAAAACATGATTTGTTACGGAATATTGGAGTTTCTTTTCAGTCAGGAGCTTTATACTCGTCCATGACTGTTGGTGAAAATGTGGCATTTCCGCTCACAGAATTTACTGACTTGGATGAAAACACCATTAGAATCATATCTCGGATGAAGTTGGAAGTGGTAAACCTTGGTGGTTTCCAAAAACTAATGCCTTCTCAACTTTCCGGGGGAATGATTAAAAGAGCCGCTTTGGCAAGAGCCATCGTTATGGATCCGAAATTATTATTCTTTGACGAGCCATCAGCAGGTCTCGATCCGGTTGTAGCATCTGAAATTGATGACTTAATTTTGAAACTTCGTGATGCAATGGGTATGACAATGGTTGTTGTCACCCATGAACTGGACTCTGCTTTCAAAATAGCGGACAAGATAACCGTTCTTGATAAAGGTAAAAATCTGCTTACAGGAACAGTTGAGGAAGTTAAAAATTCCAAAATCAAACGCGTACAGGATTTATTGGAACGACGAGCCAGACACGAAACGGTTGACCCGGAAGAATATTTAAAACGACTAACACAGGAAAATTACACAATCTCATGAAAAGAGTTTACAACAACTATTTACTTGTAGGAATTTTCACCATACTCATTGGCGGGACTGCCATTTTATTATTGTTGAAAATGAGTGGCAGAAATGAAGCAACTGAAAGTTATTACAGTTATTTCAAAAATGTTACCGGATTGAGTTATGGAAACCCTGTTTACTATGAAGGCTATCGTGTTGGCCAGGTTGAATCAATTACCCCTGAGTTTCAATATGGTAATTTAAAATTCAAAACTCGATACTCTGTGATTCAGGGCTGGAAAATTCCACAAGACAGCGTGACAAAAATTGAGTCCAGCGGTTTGTTGTCGGATATGTCTCTGGCTATATATGCCGGAAAATCCAATCAATATTTTGCACCGGAAAGTGAAATCAAAGGAGAAGCTGCCGAAGATATTATGGCAACGGTTTCAAATCTGGCTAGTGATTTTGAAAGATTAAATGACGAAAAAATCACTCCTTTACTCGACCTGGTCTATGAAAGAACAGATAAACTAACCAAATCATTGGAAACCCAAATCCCCGAAGTTCTGGGTTCTATTGATAATCTGGTCAAAGACATCAACAAATTGGTAAAAACTGCTGAAAGTGTTCTTGACAAAGATAATGTCGAAAAAATAGATAATATGATTGCCAATCTCAACCAACTCTCCGAAGAAGTCAAATCGTTAGGAAGTTGGCTGGAAACCAGTGTTGACAAAGTGAATCGGTTACTCGAATCCGGTGATAAAATGGTTAATAATAGTGACAATAAAGTGGCACAAATTCTGGATGTGGCGCATAAAATGGTTCAGTCATTTGCGGTTAAAGCCGATACCATTTCAAACGAAATTGAAAGTGCTAGTATGAACCTGAATGAAGCTACGGAAATTATAAGACGCAATCCTTCTCAGTTAATATTTGAAAAGAAATCTAAAATAGCGGATGAAGACTTATGAAAAAACTGAGCATCATCACCCTGATTTTTCTCCTTTCTGGTTGCTCATCTTCAGGCAAAAAGAGCATCGATAAACTATACTTTCGTTTTCCTGAAGCAACAAAAAATTCAATTGATAAAAAAATTGAAATCAAGCGACCTCAAGCGATGGGCATCATCGGTAATCGTCCGATGGTGGTTCAAACTAAAGAAGGCGGCTTAATGCAAATGCAACACCACTTCTGGTTAGACTCGCCAAAAGTATTACTGCAAAATTATCTTGAAGACACGTTGGGCAAAGAGGATGAAACCAACTATGTTTTATCTTCAACCATCCTCAATCTTGAAAAGGATAATAACTCAGCTGTTGTAGCGATTAAGTTTTTACTGGCTGATAAAAGTGGAAACACAATACTCAATAAAACTTATAAGCAACAAGCCCAAATCAATGGAGAGTCTATTTCTGATTTTGCTCATACAGCTCAACGACTCATTAATGAAATAGTAGCTCAATTAGTTGATGAAATTCAGTGATGAATTTAACGCAACAACTTTGTGAAGAGCTGGGCTTAACATACTGGCAACTGAAATCTGATGACGATGTCAAAGGTGAAGCCTATCAACTCAATTATCAGGAAAAAGAACTACTGGGAAAGATTCTTCTGGCCAAAGGAATTACGCTTACTGATGAAATATTTACGGTCCAAGATAAAGGTATCGTAGAAGTTAAACTCTTAGAATATACATTAATATTTGATAACGCCGATAAACCAAATCAAGGAAATATCATCTACTTATCAAAACTCTCTGCCATGCTTGAATCTCAACACGAAAAAAAACTCACTTGGTATAAATTAAAACAAATCTGAACTAAAGACCAACGACTTAATTTCCACAATTATCATAGTGGAGGTTTTAAATGTATTGATTTTATAAACTGCAAGTAAAATTGTAATTGGATTCATTATGAAAATGTTAGCTCCTTACCTGATTTCAGGCGATAAAGTTATTCTATTCGATGGAGTTTGTAATCTCTGCAATGGCTGGGCAAAATTTATAATCAAACAGGATAACATGGCTGTTTTTAAACTGGCATCTGTTCAATCAAAACAAGGAAAAGCTATTCTTGAGTTTTATAATTTACCAACAGAGACATTTGAAACTATGCTTGTCGTCGAAGAGACTTCCGTCTTTTATAAAAGCGATGCATTCTTTCGAGTGATAAAAAGGTTGCCGTATAGATTCCGGTTTTTAATGATTTTTTCAGTAATTCCGCGCCCGATTCGTGACTGGTTATATGATAGGATTGCTTCGAATCGTTACAAATTGTTTGGTAAAAAAGCTAAATGTGAATTACCAAGTGCTGAGCAGTTAAATCGCTTTTTGAAATAAGATCAAACGAGAATTTGAATGGGCAAAGGCTGGTTAGAATTACTCTATGATTTTATAGTCATCCGTTGTTTGAGAAATGAACATATCCCTTTTGTGAAATTTTTATTTCTTCGTTTTCAGAGTAAACGCGAACTCCTCCACTACAACAAATTTGTCCAATGATCGTGCAATTATCTGGTAACTTGGATAAATCTGAGGGCTTAAAAGTGAAACAAAGTTGATAATCATCTCCTCCTGATAAAACATAATTCGACCATCGTGGTGATTCTTTGACCAATGAATTTACAGGAATCTGTTCCAGAGAAATTTTGGCACCTTTTTGGCTTTGATGACAAATATGCCCTAAATCTGCTAGTAAACCGTCGGAAATATCAATACAAGAAGTAGCGAATTTTCTGATTTGTTGAGAAATTTCTAACTGTGGTTCGGGGGTGAATAATGCTTTTGTTAATTCAGTCTCAGTGTGATCTAAAGCAAATGCAGCGCTTCCTAGCTGCCCGGTGACTGCAATTAGATCCTTTGTTTGGGCTGAGTAGCGTGTCAATAGCTGATCGGTTTCAACTTCTCCAAATGCAGTGATTGTAATTGAAAGCGGGCCTTGAGTGGTATCGCCGCCCACCAAATTGACTTTGTGATTGTGAGCTAATCTTAAGAGACCGTTGATAAATCCCTCAATCCATGACATTTCTATTTTAGGAAGTGTTAAATTCAAGGTGAACCATTTTGGCGTTGCTCCCATGGCAGCCAAATCACTAAGGTTTACAGCCAAAGATTTATGACCGAGTTGTTGTGGAGAAATCTTGTTGTCAAAGTGAACTCCATCGACCAATGTATCCGTTGAAACAACAAGTTGTTTGATTGGTCTCAATGATAATACCGCCGCATCATCATTTATTCCTAGGATGACACTTTTATCATATTTTGTTTTGGATTTGATAAAGGCGATTAAGTCAAATTCCATTATTCACTTTTTTGCCAGACATAAATTCGCATTGGCGGAAGATTTTTAATCTCCAAATAGCTGCTGGGTTCCCCAAAAACCGGGGTTGCTAATTTTCCGACACGATCTCTGAATTGATAAGCGACAAACAAACCGCTGGGTCTTATGTTTTCATAAATGCTTTGCATGATTTCTTCGCCCATTCCTTTAGGCAATGTAGAAAAGGGAATGCCGGAAATAATCACATCAGCATGCTGCCAACCTTGTTGTTTAATGATCTCAGCAAGATTCTGAGCTCCATCATGACAAACGCTTAAACGCTCATCAGGTATGTTTTTTTTAATGAATTCAACAAAATTTTTATTAATCTCAACGGCACAAAGTTTGGCATCTTCACGCATTTCTGAAAGAATGCCTTTAGTTGTGCCACCTGTTCCGGGTCCTAATTCAATGATTTTTTTCGCCTCACTTAAACCAGACCGAATCGCAATGGATCGAATCAGAGCGCGGGAACTCGGAAAGACATAAGCGATTTCTTTTGGTTTAAATATCGCATTTTTTAAAAAAACTGCGGATTCTTTCAGACTATTGCCTTTAATTTTTTGTTTGGTTTTCATGAGCCAGCAACTAACGATTTGATGGAATTGACGATTTCATCAATTTTAACTCGTGTGTTTTGCATGTCTTTTCTGGACTTGTATTCCACTTCACCATCATCTAATGAGCGGTCACCAATGGTAATTTGGTGCGGAATTCCTAAAAGCTCAGCATCGGCAAACATCACTCCCGGACGAATTGGTCTGTCATCAAAGAAGACTTCGATTCCGTTTGCGACCAGTTCGTTATACAATTTTTCAGCGTATTCTTTGACTCTTTCGGACTTTTTCATGTTCATTGGCAGAATTGCAACAGCAAATGGAGCAATTTGCTGAGGCCAGACAATACCTTTTTCATCATGATTTTGTTCAATAGCTGCTGCAACCACACGCGATACGCCAATTCCATAACAACCCATAGTCATTGCTTGAGAGTGGCCATCTTCGTTAAGAATGACTGCATTCATGGCTTGTGTATATACTTCTCCCAATTGAAAAATATGCCCGACTTCAATTCCTCTCGCAATTTCGATAGTGCCTTTTCCATCCGGACTTGGATCACCAACCTGAATATTACGTAAATCTTCAACTTGATTGAATTTCGCATCTCTATCCCAGTTTACACCAGTGAGGTGTTTGCCATCCTCATTTGCTCCGGTCACAAAATCACTCATCACAGCTACTGCTCGATCAACAATGATTTGGCAGTTTAAACCTTTAACTCCAATGGAACCGGCATCACAACCGGCAATAGCCCGAATGGATTTGTCATCCAACATTGTTAACGGAGAAGATACTTGGGGAAGATTGGATGC